>JAZQTF010000039.1:0-1611 GCA_045630445.1 Acutalibacteraceae bacterium | reverse complement strand
AACTGCCAGCAGTTTTCTCATCAAGTCTTGTATAAATAAAAGGTGCTTTAATAGTTGTTTGCTCTATTGTTGCGGTCGCTGTCTGTTCCCCACAGGTTGCCGTTATTGTCGCTGTTCCGATGCCGTGAATTGTCACAATACCGTTGCTGTCAACCGTTGCCACATTTTCATTGGACGATTCCCATGTAAGTATATCTGTTGTATTAGCAGGTGTTTTTGTTGCGGTGATCTGCGAAGTGTCACCGACCTTTGTAAAAGTAAGTGTTTCCTTGTCCAGCGACAGCCCTGTACAATGAACGGCATCCTCAAAGTTTACCTTTGCGACAGCAACAGATGAAAAGTCTACATTTGCCAATTTAAGTGCATAACCCATATAATTCCCCACCTTTCTTATTAGTCAACAACAGGATAAAAACGGAATGAACCACGCAGTTTATATGCTTCTCCGGTACTCATTTCAACAAAAGGTGTATATTTGTATATTATTGTGAAATATCCCTTTGTCGATGAAGCGGATGCAAATGCACCCGAATCCTGACCGTATGAATAATAATCTCGTTTGCCAAGATCAATATTCGTATCTACATTCATTTCAACTGCATGGTCATCACCCCATGCAACAAGGCCACTTGTTTTTGCGTTTCCGCTTTTAACGTTGTTGTCGCTTGATGTAAAAACTCCACGGTTTGTTCCATCAATAAACCTTATATGATCGTATTGTGTTCCCCAGCTTATAAATGCAAACCCTTCCCAGAACTGCATTTTTATATCTTCTGTTGGAACAAGAACAACATCCTCATTAAACCGAATACCATCAAAAATCATGTCATGGTATTCGACAAGGCTTGTCCTGCCTGTCCCATCTGCTTTTACGCAATTATAAGCCTGTACTCCGTTCGCCCATCTGATTTCAAACTTTACGCATCTTCCTGTACCGCTTGTAATCGGTACACCGTCAGCAAAGAAATGTACATAAATTGAAGATGCTGTTTGTACGTCCTGTCCATTTATTTCAAGCACATGATTTCCACCTGTGTATGTTGGATCTGTTGCACTTGCATAATATCCGTCAGGATCATCAGCAGCCAAGAACTGAAATGGACTATGCATATCAGTGCTTGAACTCCATACATATGTAAAGTCATCATTTGTACAATCTTTAAGAAGTTTCCCTTTTTGTTTCAGCATCAGAGCAGAAAAATCAAATAATCCATTTGCCCTTCCGCTGTTTAAGACGATAACTGCATCATGTGTGTCTGTGTATCCATATGCAAGCATCAATGTGCCATTGTCTAATTTATATTCCGTCCCTATCAGATTATGATCTTTTGAATCAAAGTTTTTTGTTTTGATATGACCGTCTGAAAATTCAACGATTGAGTACCCACGTTCGTCAGTAATATTCAGTTTTGCATCTGAATCAGTATATTCAGACTGTGCTGCCTTCACAGTTTCCTTTGAATCAAAATTTTTTGTTTTAATATGTCCGTCTTTAAATTCTACAACGGCATAACCATCTTCATCTGTAACATATAAAGACGAATCTTCCTCTGTTTCCATGACATCCGGTTTGCCCTGTATTGCGTTCTTAACATCAGATACATCAGATTC
>JAZQTF010000038.1:0-16205 GCA_045630445.1 Acutalibacteraceae bacterium | reverse complement strand
ATAAGAGCTTTGGAACTGAATTCAAATTTATAATCGATGCACCAAACAATACACAGCATTATAAACTCATTGAGCTTTTTGAAAGTGTTGGTATGAATCCTTCAGTTTCAGCAAGTCTTTATGGCAGAAGAATTTATCTTTCATTGCCTGAACGCCCGAGACAAGGTTTCTTCCGACTCATACATCAATTCAGCAACAATTTCCTTTGTCCTTATTCGACAAGAGAAAAATAATAAAAACCTGTCCTGAATTAAAAACTCAGGGCAGATTTTATTTGTTGATATTAAAAAGTAAAAAGAAAATCCTCACTCTTACGAATGAGGATTTTTGGTTGCGGAGGCTGGACTTGAACCAACGACCTTCGGGTTATGAGCCCGACGAGCTACCACCTGCTCCACTCCGCGATATTTAACCGACTGTGTTATTATATACTATACTTTTATAAAAATCAAGTGTTTTTTTGTCACGTTCAGAAATAATTGAAATATTTTTTTGAAATAATTACAGATATATTGTAGAAACATAATGCAATATATGTTATCATAGATAAAAGACATTTATCAAAAATGGAGGATTGAGTATTATGGAATATCTTTGGAAAGCAAGAAAGCGTACAATTTTAGGTTTGCCGTTAAGTTTTACTGTTTATAAACTCACTGAAGAAAAACTTTATATTGAAACAGGTTTCTTTTCAAAGACAGAGGAGGAAATCCGTCTGTATCGCATACTTGATCTGACATTACGTCGTCCGCTTGGTCAGCGCATATTCGGTCTTGGCACAATTCATTGCTGCACGGCTGACAAATCAACGCCTGAATTTGATATTATTAAAATCAAAAAATCAAAAGATGTCAAAGAACTTATTTCAAAATGCGTTGAAGAAGAGCGTCTTAAAAAGCGTATCCGCGGACGAGAAACATTCAGCGATGAATTACATGACGATGATTACGATGGCGATAGCGATATTGACCACGAGGACAACTGATTAAACATAAAAAGCAAGTCAATCGGCTTGCTTTTTTATTATTTTATTGACGAAGTGTTTTATAACTGATAAAATATGTTTAATTGAAAGGCAGGGGAATAATATGTCTGACAAACCTTTTATTACCGCAATAATCGCTGCGGCGGGTACTTCGTCAAGAATGAAAGGCATCAACAAACTGATGTTCAAATTCAATGATATGGAAGTAATAGCGCATACAATTTCAAAATTCAATGATAACTCAAATATAAATGAAATAATAATTTCCACACAAAAAGATAGCATTGCAGAAATTAAAGACATAATCAGTAAGTATAATTTTTCAAAAGTTAAAGTGGTTGTTGAGGGCGGCTCAACACGTGCGCAATCAATAAAAAATTCTTTATTCGCAGCGTCAGATAAAACAGATTATTTTGCAATACATGATGGTGCACGTCCGCTGATAAGTAATGATGTAATCAATAAAACAATCGATGCAGCAATTAAATATCGTGCAGCGGTTGCAGGCGTTAAGGTAAAAGATACAATCAAAATTGTCAGTGATGGATTTATTGACAGCACGCCTGAGCGTAACGCGTTGTGGGCGGTGCATACTCCGCAGATATTTGAAAAACAATTGTATATTGACGCTGTAAACAACGCTGAAAACTGTCAGAAAGAAATTACTGATGACAGCATGCTTGTTGAAATGCTTGGTGTAAAAGTGTTTATGGTTGAGGATGAATACTCCAATATTAAAATTACAACTCCTGACGATTTGAAAATCGTTGAGCAGTTAAAAGGGGATAATTAAAATGTTCAGAATTGGTAACGGATATGATGTACACAAATTGACAGAAAATCGCAAACTCATTCTTGGCGGTGTTGATATTCCGTATGAGAAAGGTCTGCTCGGACATTCTGATGCTGATGTGCTTGTGCACGCTGTAGCGGATGCAATTCTCGGTGCGGCTGCACTTGGTGATATCGGACTTCATTATCCTGACACAAATGATGATTTCAAAGGTATGGACAGCCTTGTTATGCTTGGTGAAATTGTTGATATTGTAAATGAAAAAGGTTTTTCAATCTGCAATCTTGACGCAACAATCATTGCGCAAAGACCAAAAATGAGACCATACATTGATAATATGAGAGAAAATATTGCAAGAGTTTGTAAGATTGATGTCAGTTGCGTTAACGTAAAAGCAACAACGGAAGAAGGTCTTGGTTTTACAGGTAGCGGAGAGGGTATTGCATCAAACTGCATTTGTCTGCTTGAAACAAAATAATCATTCTGACGTAAAATATAACAAGTTATTTTGTTTGGGGGAATCGTTTTGAATACGGATAATCAAAAATCAATTGTAAAAATATCCGTGATTTCCATTGTAATCAACATTGTACTTACTGTATTCAAGTTATTTGCGGGTATATTTTCAAATTCAGGAGCAATGGTTTCTGATGCAGTACATTCAGCATCTGATGTATTCAGTACAATTATTGTCATAATCGGTGCAAAGATGGCACAAAAGGACTCGGATAAAGAGCATCCTTACGGTCACGAAAGAATGGAATGTGTGGCGGCAGTTATATTATCGGCCATTCTTTTCTTTACGGGATTGATGATTGGCTATTCGGGAGTGGTAAAAATTATCAGCGGTGACTATGGCTCGCTTATTATACCGGGCGTGTTGTCACTCATTGCCGCAATTGTATCAATTGTTTTGAAAGAGGGAATGTATCAGGTAACGATGAAAGTTGCCAGAAGAGCAAACTCAAGCGCTTTGAAAGCAGATGCGTGGCACCATCGTTCAGATGCACTCTCATCAATCGGCAGTTTCATTGGTATATTTGCAGCAAGACAGGGTTTTCCGATTCTTGATTCTGTTGCAAGCGTTGTTATTTGTTTGTTTATTCTAAAAGCGGCGGTTGATATTTTCCGTGATGCAATTTCAAAAATGACTGATCAATCCTGTGACGAAGAAACAATAAAAAAACTGAGCGAAGAAATCTCCGCTCAGAATGGTGTTTTAAGAATTGATCAGATTAAAACGCGACTTTTTGGTGATAAGGTTTACGTTGATATCGAAATCGCGACTGATGGCAATATGACTTTGTTTGAAAGCCATGAAATTGCACAGAGAGTTCATGATGCGATTGAAGAAAAGTTTTCAAACGTAAAACATTGTATGGTACACGTAAATCCGTACGATGAATAAAACTAAATACCTTTGACAAACATTCTGAATCTTGGCAACATACCGATTTTATCAGGTACGTGCGGAGGCATCTGCAGAATGTCATGTCCCGGAAACTGGTTCCCTTCAATAAGTTGGGGGCCGTTTTTTGTTACTGAAATGTCCCATCCGACGTAACCGAGTTGCGGAATAACCTTTGCCGCTTCAAGACACATTGCAACAGATTCTTTCCAATAGGGGAGTTGATAACCTGCAATTTTGCAGTTTGTCATCGGATGGAAATCGTAATAGTTGCTGTCTTTATCAAATGCAGGATATTGAATAATACCTGTTTCGATATCGATAGGTGCAGCCATACCACCTGCATTGATATTGTCAACAAATTTACCACCGTTACCGATTCTTATGAAAGCGTAAATGATGTTTGATTCACCGTTTGTGCATACGGTAACAATACGATATGTGTTGACAGAATGAGGATAAATAGCAGAAATATCATCATGCTGAACAATGCATTCTTCAATAAGGTCAACTGATGATTTTTTAAGATAATCAAACATATCTTCAACACTGTCAAAATCATTCTTGTTGAGTTTTTCAATACCCGCTCCGCATGCCGCACGTGCAGGCTTTGAAATAATTGTTTCGTGTTTGTCCATAAATGCTTTGAATTCATCAATACCAGCGGTGTTGAGATTAAGCCAGTCACGGATTATAAATTTTGAAAAAACAGTATTAAACTCAATTTTATCGTCAACATAATGATAATACTCACTGTCGTTGAGCATATTTACAAGGCGGTTATTTATTCCACGAGTGACGTATGTTGAGCGTTGTGCTTTGTTAAGGTTATAGAATTCGCAAAGCATATAATCCATATAACCTGCGCCGTATTTAAAACCGCATGCAATCATATCAAAGAACAGATATATTCTACTTCTACCTGTTTTCTTGTGGATTTTTTTTACGGTTTTAAGCATATTTTTATAATCCATTTTCAAAATTCGTTTGAATGTATAAAATAACTTATTGATATCGCTCATCTCCTAACTATGTTATCATACAACAAATGAATAAAAAATTCAACATTACTCTTTAAAAACAATATATAATGTGTTACAATTACTCGGAACATTATGTTGACTTGATTGGAGTTGTTACAATTGCTTAGATTCTGGATCGCTCTCTGGGCATCAAAGTTATGTTTATTTATTTTTAAAATAACGGGGCATGAAAGAGATGACCGTCCCGGTATGCTTGCACTGAGAATGTGCAAGGATTTTTTTAAATATGTTGCGACACCGAAACTTACTATTGCGGTTACAGGTACAAACGGTAAAAGCACAGTTTCGAGCATTATCAACAACATTCTTGTAAGAGAGGGTATGACAACATCTTACAATGACTGGGGTGCAAACCATCGTCCCGGTCAGGCACGTTGTCTGCTCAATGCTGTAAATATTTTTAACAGACCGAACAAAGACGCTGCGATTCTTGAAACGGATGAAATGACATCTCCGATGAATGTGCCGTTTATCAAACCCGATTATATGGTTGTAACAAACCTTGAACGTGATTCAATCCGCAGAAATGCTCATCCGGAGTTTATTTTCAGTTGTATTGATAAAGCGCTTAAGAATTCGCCGGACACTGTTGTTATTCTCAACGCAAATGATCCAATCAGTTGCTTCCTTGGCGAAAACAATAAACACACTTACTTCGGCGTTGCAGACACAAAGGCTAAGCACTTTGAAAGCGGTATTGATGACTTTTCCGTATGCCCGAAGTGTTATTCTATTCCGAAATATAATTATAAGCATTACGGCCATTTTGGCGATTTTTACTGCCCTGAATGTGGACTTAAAACACCTGACTGCGATTATTTCGCAACAGGAATTGATCTTGAAAACAGAACAATGACTGTTCGTGAAGGTGAAAATGAATACAAATATCCAATTGTTTCTGATACACTTTTCAACGCGTTCAATGTTCTCTCAATTATCGCGCTTTTCAGACAGATGGGTATTACTCCCGAGAAAATTGCAGAGCACCTTGCAAACAGTATTATTCCCGTTTCAAGAGAAAGTTGCACAGAGGTAAACGGAATCAAACTTTATACCTTTGTTGCAAAGGGCCAGAACGTTTCTGCTGCGTCCGCTGTGTTTGAATATATGGCTAAAGAGCCGTCGAAGAAGGAACTTGTATTGCTGCTTGATGAAGTTTATTCAAACACAACTGCAACCGAGACAGTTACATGGATTTACGAAAGCGATTTTGAATTCCTTAACAGTGATAATATCAAAAAAATTGTCATTGCGGGCGACAGAATTCTTGACTATAAACTCCGTCTGATGTTTGCTGGAATACCTGAAGAAAAGGTTGTTTGTGTAAAGGATAAGTTTGAAACTCCTGATTGTCTTGATTTTACTGACGTTGAACGAATTTACGTTCTCCATGACGTTGACTCAATCACAACGGGCAGAAAAATCAGAGATGCAATAGGTGAGAGAATCAAGAGGGAGTGTGAATAGTATGAAAATTGAAATTCTTTTTCCCGAACTCAGCAACATTTTCGGTGATTTTTCAAATGTAAAACTCCTGAAAGAATCGCTTAAAGATGCTGAATTCATTTACACAAATAATTTTGATAAGCCTTATTTTCTTGACAATAAAGTTGATCTTGTTTACATCGGTTCAATGCCTGAATCTAAGCAGGAACTTGCAATCAGAAGACTGATGCCCTACAAGGAAGAAATACGCAACGCGATTGAAAATGGAATTGCTATTCTCGCAACGGGAAATGCACTTGAAATTTTCATAAGTCATATTATTGATGGTGAAAACAAAATTGATGCACTTGGTTTGTTTGACACTCTCTATGCGGTCAGAGATTTTGAAAACCGTCACAATTCTCATTTTGTCGGCGATTTTGAAGACATAAAGATTGTAGGTTACAAGTCGCAGTTTTCAATGTGCTATGGTGAAAATGAACATCCATTTATCAATGTTGTTGGCGGATGCGGTCTTAATCTTGACTCAAAGCAAGAGGGTATTCGTTACCGTAATTTCTTTGCAACGTATCTGCTTGGACCATTCCTTGTTCTCAATCCGTATTTCACAAAATATCTGCTTCGCACAATTGGATGTGATGATTCAATTGCTTTTGAAAAACAGGCAATTGATGCATACAATCACAGACTTGATGAACTTATCAAAAAAGGCAGATTCCTCATGGGCGAACACGGTTGATGAATAAAAAAACTCCAACTGTTAAAAATAGTTTTGCAACAATTAACAGATTGGAGTAAGATTTATGAAAGCAAAAGTAAATAAAGATATGTGTATCAGTTGTGGCATTTGTTTAACGATTTGTCCTGAAGTCTTCGGATTTGACGATAACAGCCTTGCTGAATCAATTGTTGATGAAATTCCTGATGAATGTCTTTCAGCAGCGGAAGAAGCAAGGGACAGTTGCCCTGTAAGCGTAATTGATATATATAAATAAAAAATTAAAGGTTCACGAAAAAATCGTGAACCTTTTTTGTTATTTATGCAAATGCTCTTTTGAGTGCCATTACAAAGTTTTCGCAATTAGCATTTTCAATAAGCAAGGAAATATCAACTTCCGATGTTGTGATAAGTGTGATGTTGATATTCTGTTCTTTTGCAACGTTAAAGACTTTTGTTGCAACACCGGGATTACTTCTCATTGCTTCGCCGAAGATTGAAATCTTGCAGTTACCGCTGAGTATATCAATTTTAAGTGACTTGTGAATGCATCTTATTGTTGACATACTTGAAAGAACTTCCGCAAGTTGCTCAGAAGAAACGGTGAAAGAAATATCAATGAGTCCACCTTTTGCCGGTGTCTGTGAAATCATATCAACGTTGATGTCAGCATTTGAAATAATCTCAAACAACTGTGCAAGGAATGTTATATCATTCGGACAGTCCTGCAAACTGATAAGGGTAACATCATCTGTAACAACAATACTTTCAATAATATTCAAAGCAAACCCTCCTTAAAAACTTACGAAGTCCTTCATATTATAAAGTTTCGGTTCTTTATTGACAAGGAACAAAGCAGCGTTTACTGCGCCAACTGCAAACACTTCTTTTGATGTTGCAACGTGGCTGATGGTGATAACTTCGTCGCGGCCTGCGAAAATTATATCATGCTCACCAACAATTGTGCCACCTCTGACTGCATGAATACCAATTTCATTTTTTGTACGCTTGCTACGTTTTGAATGCCTGTCATATTCATAAGTCATTTCTTCGGGCATAACGCCTGACACTGCATCTGCAAGCATAAGCGCTGTTCCACTCGGTGCATCAATTTTCTGATTATGATGTTTTTCTACAATTTCAATATCGAAATCTTTGCCGAGTACAGTTGCTGCAGTCCTTGCAAGTTCTGCAATAAGGCTGACGCCGATTGACATATTAGCGCTGAAAAATACAGGCACAACTTTTGCTGTTTCTTCAAGGTCGGCTTTCTGTTCAGGCGACAAACCGGTTGTAGCAACAACTATCGGCAGATTGTTTTTCTTTGAATATCTGAGAAGTTTATCAAGTGAGGACGGATGAGAAAAATCTACAATAACATCTGCTTCACCGGTAAAATCATCTGGCTCAGCATAGACGGGGAACCCATCGTTTGCCTGAGTGTTGATATCAAAACCGGCAACAATCTGACAATCGTCACGTTCGCTGACAACAGAGGAGATAAACTTGCCCATTTTGCCGTTACATCCACTGAGAATTATGTTAATCATTTCTACATCCCTCGCTTCAAAACTTACATAAGTTTATATTTTTTGAGAACATCCTCAACGATTTTTGTGTTTGCTTCATTCATATCGATGAGGGGAAGTCTGCACGGTCCAACGTTGAGACCCATCATATTCATTGCCTGCTTAACAGGAATCGGGTTAACGTCAACAAACATCTTGTTTGCAATTTCAAGATACTCAATCTGCAACTGTGCAGAAGCCTTGAAATCGCCTTCAAGAGCCTTTGCAGCAATGTCATGAGTTTCTTTCGGCATAATGTTTGAAAGAACAGAAATTACGCCTTTTGCGCCCAATGACATAAAGGAAGTAATCTGATTGTCATTACCCGAGTAAACGTTGAGATTATCTCCGCAAAGTGCAATTGTTTCTACAAGCGCTCCAACATCACCGTTTGCTTCTTTTGTTGCAACAATGTTGGGATGCTTTGAAAGTTCAAGGTAGGTAGCAGGCTGAATATTAACACCTGTTCTGCCGGGAACATTGTAAAGAATGATCGGAATATTTACCCTGTCTGCAATGTAATTGTAGTGAGCAATAAGACCTCTCTGTGATGTTTTGTTGTAATAGGGTGTTACGATGAGAAGTGCATCCGCACCTGCCTTTTCAGCATCAAGTGAAAGTTTGAGTGCGTAAGCGGTCTCGTTACTGCCTGTACCTGCAATAACGGGTACTCTGCCGTTAACCTGCTTTACAGCAAACTCAATTACCTTTGTATGCTCTTCATCTTCAAGCGTTGATGCTTCGCCTGTTGTACCACAAACGATGATAGCATCAGTGCTGTTTGCAATCTGGAACTCAATAAGTTCTGCAAACTTATCGTAGTTTACTGAATAATCGTCATTCATCGGGGTAACGATTGCAACACCGGCACCCTCAAAAACTACCTTTTTCATAATTGTATTAACACCTCTTGTAAATTAGTCAATGTAACCCTGTGCACAAAGAAGTTCTGCAAGGAGAACTGCACCGCCTGCTGCACCTCTGAGTGTGTTGTGTGAAAGACCAACAAATTTGTAATCATACTGTGTATCTTCTCTCAATCTTCCAAGGGATATTGCCATACCGTTTTCAAGACCTCTGTGCAACTTTGCCTGGGGCATATTGTCTTCTGCAAAGTAGTTGAGGAACTGCTTCGGAGCGGAGGGGAGATTGTACTGGTAAGCATCGCCTCTGTAATTTGCCCATTTTTCAAGGATTTCTTCCTTGCTGGGTTTGTTCTTGAACTCAACAAATACTGCTGCTGTGTGACCATCAGAAACAGGAACACGGATGCACTGTGCTGTGAAAGCGGGTTTTGCAGCGTTTACGATAACGTCACCCTCAATCTTACCAAAGATCTTAAGCGGCTCCTGCTCGGACTTTTCTTCCTCACCACCAATGTAGGGGATAACGTTGTCAACCATCTCAGGCCATCTTTCAAATGTTTTACCAGCGCCGGAGATTGCCTGATATGTACAAACAAGCACACGCTCAATGCCATACTCCATAAGCGGATAAAGTGCAGGAACATAACTCTGGAGTGAGCAGTTTGACTTAACAGCAACGAAGCCACGCTTTGTGCCAAGTCTTTTTCTCTGCATCGGGATGATTTCTGTGTGACTTGCGTTGAGTTCCGGAACTACCATCGGAACGTCGTTTGTACCTCTGTGAGCACTGTTGTTTGAAACAACGGGGCACTCAGCCTTAGCATAAGCATATTCAAGTTCACGGATTTCATCTTTCTTCATATCAACTGCACAGAAGATAAAATCAACTGCTGCAGCTATTTCGTTTACGTTGTTAACGGCGTCCATAACGATTACATCTTCAAGATTCTTCGGCATCGGAGTTGTCATAGCCCATCTTGCGCCGACAGCCTCCTTGTATGTTTTGCCTGCAGAACGGGGGCTTGCAGCAAGAACTGTTACATCAAACCACGGGTGGTTTTCAAGAATTGTAACAAAACGCTGACCTACCATTCCTGTTGCGCCAACAACGCCAACCTTATATTTTTTCATAAGACCATCTCCTTAAAAATTTCCTTTTTTGAGTATTTTAGTGATAAAAATAAAAAAAACGGTTGAAAAACCCGTCAACATTGCAATATAATACGATTATGTAAAATCGAAAAGATAGTTCTCCATCAATTGCAATGATGACAGACAAACGGCTGTTAACCGAGTGTCCAGGTAAGCGGTTGCCAAACGCTCCCTTCGGCGTTGCTTCCTTTCCTCAACCTTTGTCAGCGTGGCAGCCTTGGACATGAGTACTGATAAGAAACGCGCCTCTATCAATATAAATACTCTTTTCGTAAAATGATACCACTATATTTGTAACAAGTCAATATGAAAATATGTTGATTTTTACAAACAACAACCGAAAGGAATTGTTAAAAATATGAAAAAAAGTGATTTTTTTTATTTTCTGCCCGAAAATCTTATAGCACAACATCCGCTTGAGCCTCGTGATAGTTCAAGATTGCTTTATATGAACAGGTCAAACGGAGTTCTTGATCATCGGATTTTCAGAGACATAATTGATATTTTTAACGAAAATGACTGTCTCATTCTCAACAATACAAAAGTAATGCCGGCAAGAATGTACGGCGTGCGGACGGATACCGCCGCAGTTGTTGAATTTTTGCTCCTTAATCAGATTTCTGCAGACACATGGGAAGTAATCACCGGCCCGGGCAAAAAAGCAAAAACAGGGCATAAATTCTCATTTGGAGAGGGTATGCTGTTTGCTGAAATTATTGAAGTACTTGATAACGGTAATCGTATTGCAAAGTTCACTTTTGACGGAGTATTCTTTGAAATAATTGACAAGATTGGTCAGATGCCGTTACCTCATTACATAACTGAAGAATTGAAGGATAAAGGCAGATATCAGACCGTTTATGCAGACAAACTCGGCTCAGCTGCAGCGCCTACTGCAGGACTTCATTTTACAAACGAGTTACTTGATAAGCTGAGGGCAAAAGGCGTTAAAATCGGTTTTGTTACATTGCACGTGGGAATTGGTACTTTCCGCCCTGTAAAAGCCGAAAATATTGAAGAGCATAAAATGCACAGTGAGCATTTTTATCTTTCAAAAGAAACCGCTGATATGATAAATGAAACAAAATCAAACGGTGGACGAGTAATTTCAGTTGGCACAACAAGCACAAGGACACTTGAAACCATTGCTACTCGTCACGGAAAAATTGTTGAAGACAGCGGAAGCACTGACATTTTTATTTATCCCGGTTATAAATTCAAATGTATTGATGGACTTATTACAAACTTCCATCTGCCTGAAAGCACTCTTATTATGCTTGTAAGTGCTTTTGCAGGATACGATAACACAATGAATGCATACAAGACTGCTGTTGATGAAAAATACAGATTTTTCAGTTTCGGCGATGCAATGTTTATAATATAAAACTTGGAGGAAAAATTCTGTGTACAGACTTATAAAACAAGAAGGAAAAGCGCGTAGGGGAGAGTTTACAACCGTTCATGGCACTGTGCAGACACCGTGCTTTATGAACGTTGCAACATCAGCTGCAATCAAAGGCGGTGTTTCATCGTTTGACCTTATGGACGTGAAATGTCAGGTACAACTTTGCAACACATATCATTTACATATCAGACCGTCCGACACACTTATCAAAGACGTTGGCGGCCTTCATAAATTTACCGGATGGGATAAACCGATTCTTACTGACAGCGGTGGATTTCAGGTATTTTCACTCGCAAGTCTTCGCAAGATTGAAGAAGAAGGAGTGTATTTTGCTTCACATATTGATGGAAAGAGAATTTTTATGGGACCTGAAGAAAGTATGAGAATTCAGTCAAACCTTTCATCAACAATTGCGATGGCATTTGACGAATGTGTTGAAAATCCTGCACCGAGAGATTATGTAGAAAAATCCTGTGCAAGAACAACTCGCTGGCTTTACAGATGTAAGGACGAAATGGAAAGACTCAACTCGCTCCATGATACAATAAATAAAAATCAACTTCTTTTTGGTATCAATCAGGGTGGTACTTATGATGACATCAGAATAAATCATATGCACGAAATATCAAAACTTGACCTTGACGGATATGCAATCGGTGGTCTTGCTGTAGGTGAACCTGCAGAGGTTATGTACAGAATTATTGAGTCTGTTGAGCCTGCGATGCCTCAGCATAAAATCCGTTATCTTATGGGTGTTGGTACTCCGTGCAACATTATTGAAGCAGTTTCAAGGGGCGTTGACATATTCGACTGTGTAATGCCCAGCAGAAACGCACGTCATGGTCATATGTTTACGTGGAGTGGAATTATCAATATCAACAACGCAAAATATGATCATGATATGTTGCCGATTGATCCGCTTTGCGATTGCCCGTCATGCCGGAAATATTCAAGGGCATATGTAAGACATTTGTTCAAAGCAAAAGAAATGCTTGGTATGAGAATTGCCGTAATGCATAATCTCCACTTCTATAATACGCTTATGGAAAAAATTCGTGACGCTCTGGATAACGGTACATTTAATGAATTTAAGGAGAAATATTTGCCAATACTGGGTAAGAGAATATAAATTTTCAAAATTTATACTTGATTTATCATTACGAACTATGATATTATAATACGAATTCAAAAATTGGAGGACTTAAAATGAACTGGAATTTTTTAGCAGCAGAAGCAACAACTTTGGTAAATAGTGCTGACGCAACAACTGCAGCAGCAGAGCCGACATTCTTCTCAAAGTATGGTATGATCATCTTCTTGGTACTTATTTTTGCAGTAATGTACTTCCTTATGATCAGACCCCAGAAGAAGCAGCAGAAGAAAGATGCTGAAATGAGAAACAATCTTTCTGTCGGTGATGATATCATCACAATCGGTGGTATTATCGGTAAAATCGTAACAGTTAAAGAAGATTCCGTTATCATCGAAACCGGTAGCGATAAGAGCAAAATGAGAATTTTGCGCTCTGCAATCTCCAGAGTTATGACCGATAACGAGGCTCAGAGATAATTAAAAAGTAATATTTTTATCGCCCCCTGAATATTCTGTAAAAGGAATGTTCAGGGGGGATTTTTTTGAAAGTATCAAATGATAACAAAGGTTTTATTTCAATACTCAGAGGAAGCGTAAAAGGATTTGCTGTTGCGGTCCTGACTTTCTTTATACTTATTGCTGTATTTGCTGTAATAATTACAAAAATTGATGTATCAGATGCGGTAGTGCAGGCGATGACTCTTGCGTCGCTTGGTGTTGCATCTTTTGTCAGTGCATACATAAATCAAAAGAAAACGCGTCAGCGTGGTATTATCATCGGTGCAATATCATCTGCGGAGATTTTTCTTGTAATTTTTCTTGCAGGACTTTTCGGAAACAATGGCGTATTAAATATGCTTATGTTAAAAAAGTGTATTGTAATACTGTTTGCCGGCCTGCTGGGTGGAATTTTATCTGCAAATAGTAAGAAAAAATATAAATAATAATTGAAATTTGTTTTTTTATATGTTACAATAACTGCAGAATATGAATTTGGAGGAATTAAACAATGGAACATATCAAAACTCTTAATAATCCCAACCTTAAGGAAACAGCTGAAAAAGGCGGTTGCGGCGAGTGCCAGGCTTCCTGCCAGTCTGCTTGTAAGACTTCTTGCACAGTAGCAAATCAGCAGTGCGAGAAATAAGTAACAAATTAAATTAAACCGATATGGGACGGCATATCCTGCTGTCCCTTTTGGTTGTTATGGGGTAAAATAAAATGGCTTACGAAAATTTAATTCACAAATACAGTTTGAACGGATTAAACATTGTTCTTGATGTGTGTAGCGGTGCTGTTCATATCTTTGATGAAGTTTCTTACAAACTTCTTGACTATATCACAGTGCTTCCTATGGATGAAGATTGTCCGGCTGATATTATAAACAATATGAAAGAATATCCGCAGGACAAAGTTGAGTCTGCTTACAAAGAAATTCTCACACTCTACAAACAGGGAAGTTTATTCTCTGAGGATACTTACGGTGCATTTGCTGACAAGATGGTTATGTCTCCGGTTAAGGCAATGTGTCTGCATATTGCTCACGACTGCAACCTAAGATGCGGATACTGTTTTGCGGCACAAGGTGACTTCGGCGGTGAAAGATGCCTTATGCCTTTTGAAGTAGGTAAAAAGGCAATTGATTTTCTCATCAAAAACTCATACGGCAGACGCAACCTTGAACTTGATTTCTTTGGCGGCGAACCGCTTATGAATTTTGATGTTGTAAAACAGATTGTTGAGTATGCACGCGGCCTTGAAAAAGAGCATAATAAAAACTTCCGTTTCACGCTCACAACAAACGGATTGCTTCTTAATGATGAAAATATTGACTACATAAATAAAGAGATGTCAAACATCGTTCTTTCAATTGATGGAAGAAAAGAAGTAAACGATAAACTTCGTTACAGAGTAAACGGAAGCGGTTGCTATGATTCAATCGTTGACAAATACAAGACTCTGGTTGACAGACGTGGTCACGACCAGTATTACGTAAGAGGTACTTTTACAAAATACAACCTTGACTTTGCAGAAGATGTGCTTCATCTCAATGAACTTGGTTTTGATCAGATTTCTGTTGAGCCGGTTGTAACAGAAAGCACACTTGATTATGCGTTGACTGAGTCGGATATTCCGCAGATTTATGCTGAATACGAGCGCCTTGCAAAAATCATCATTGAAAAGAAAAAGAACAAGGAATCAATCAATTTCTTCCATTTCAAAATTGACCTTGACCAAGGCCCGTGCGCAATCAAAAGACTTCGTGGTTGCGGCGCAGGTAATGAGTACGTTGCAGTAACTCCCAGTGGTGATATCTATCCCTGCCACCAGTTTGTTGGTATGGATGACTGGAAAATGGGCAGCGTTATGACGGATGAACTTGACCTTACAATGAAGAGTAAGTTTGCATCATCAAACGTATATACAAAAGAAAAGTGTAAAAATTGCTGGGCAAGATTCTACTGCAGCGGTGGTTGTAACGCAAACAATCTTCAGTACGCAGGTGATATTCTTGAACCGTTTGAACTTGCTTGTGACCTTGAGAAAAAGAGAATTGAATGCTCAATTATGATCAAGGCTGCATTGGCGTAAAAAATCTGAACTTAAAAACATCTCCGCAAGGGGATGTTTTTTGCTTTAATGATTGATTTTACTTGTCAAATATGATAAAATAATATAATAAAATAGGGTAGGTGTTTACATGAGCAGCAAGAGTTACACATCAGAATATGTAATCTCTTTGTTGCGTACAGTTTTATGTGCTGACAAATCAATCGAATGTCCGTCAAGCATTGATTGGGAGTATTTTCTGACAATAGCAAAAGAGCATCATCTTGAAAATATTCTTTGTTATGCATTAAAAAATGCGAAAGTACGACCGCCTGAATTTGTTGCTGACTATCTTAATCAAGAATATGTAAAATCAATTATGAGAGCCGCAACACAACAAGCTGAAACAGAATACATAATCAAGCAATTCTCAAAAAACGAGATTCCATTTCTTGCACTCAAAGGATATTATATTAAAGAATATTATCCTTCAACTGATATGCGTTATATGTCAGACTTTGATGTGTATGTCGGCACTGATAATGCGGATAAAGTAAAGGATATTCTTGAAAATCTCGGCTACACATTTGAATTTAGCGGTAAAGTACACGATAATTATATAAAGAAGCCAATTATGTATATTGAAGTCCACAAGCACCTTATGGATGACGATATGAAAACAATTTATGATTATTATGATTCGTTTGATGTGTTTTCAAAAGGGGAGAGAAATACGGACAACCCATTTGAATACACGTTAACAAAAAATGATTTTTACATTTATATGATTGCTCATACAGCAAAACATTATTTCACATACGGTACGGGGATAACTTCAGTAATGGATGTTTATTTGTTCAGAAAAAATAATGAACTTGACTATGAGTATATTGAATCAGAACTAAAAAAAATCAATTTGAATGAATTCAATAAAAATTTTCTTGCTCTTGCAGAAATGTGGTTTGGCAACGGACAAACGGACGCTGAACTGAACGAAATGGGTAATTATATTATTTCAAGCGGTTCGTACGGAAAAGCGAAAAATGATGTCCTCAACAGTTTTATTACAAGAAGCAAACCGTCTGATTCTCTCTCTACAAAAAAGATTAAATATTTCTTTTTTATGGTGTTTCCCAATGTTGAATATTTATCGGGGAAATATCCCCAACTAAAAGATAA
>JAZQTF010000037.1:0-9524 GCA_045630445.1 Acutalibacteraceae bacterium | reverse complement strand
AACCTCGTATTCCAGGCTAACGGCGCTAAGTACTTCATCAACATCATCGGTATCGAAGGCGAGCAGGATGCTTGTGAAGAACTCTTCCAGATCATGATGGCTAACGTTATCGTTAACGAGCCCGCTGTTTGTGAGCACGCTAACACAACAGTAGTTGAGACAGTTGCTGGTACTTACAGCACAAAAGGCACAGGCGACGTAGTTTGTGACGATTGTGGTGAGGTAGTTGAGGCTGGCGTTGCTACTTCTTACGTTGCTCCTGCTGAGGAACTCTGGAACACAGTAACAGCTGACGGCTGGTACATCACAAACGACGGTAAGGTTGCTATGTACGTTGGTTCATGGGTTTACTACGGTCAGTACGGTATCACACTCGTTGGTGCTGCTGGCGTAGTTCCGATCGACGCTGCAACAATCGCTGTTTACACAGCTGACGCTGATGATGTATTCGCTAACAAGACAGCAGCAGACTTTGAGTCCGTTCTCCAGGAGACAATCGACAGCTTCGAGGCTGTTGAAGTTTGCGGATTCCCGGGCTTCATCGCTAAGACTGCTTCTTACCGTAACCTCGTATTCCAGGCTAACGGCTACAAGTACTTCATCAACTACATGGTAGTAGCTGGTGACTCTGCTGAGGTTGACTCTGAGGCTGACTTCGCAGTTGCTGTTGACAGCATCATCGTTTACTAATCTTAACTTAATATAAGATTCGTGAATAAATAACGGGTGCCCCAAGTCGCAAGGCTTGGGGCACTTTGTTGCAATTATTTATATTCAAACAAAAAGACACCCGACTTCACAAAGAAGTCGGGTGTTGATTTTTTATTCTTCGTCAGCGTTTTCCCAGTTGTGCCATACGTTCTGAACGTCATCATTGTCCTCAAACATATCAAGCATCTTGTTCATATTCTTGATGTCATCCTCGCTTGTCAAAGCGGTATACGTACTGGGGATGTACTGGATTTCAGCAACGTCAAACTTGTAGTTCTTAACTTCAAGCGCTTCTCTTACTGCACCAATATCGTTGGGATTACAACGGATTTCAAATGCGTCCTCATCATCTGTGATGAAGTCTGTTGCACCTGCTTCAAGTGCATCCATCATAACTGTTTCTTCATCAAGGTTGCCCTTTTCAATAATGATTACGCCAAATCTCTCAAACATAAAGGAAACGCAGCCTGACTGACCCATATTTCCGCCGTACTTGTCAAAGTAGTGACGCATCTCGCCGGCAGTACGGTTGCGGTTATCTGTGAGTGTTTCAACAATAACAGCAATACCTGACGGACCGTAGCCCTCATATACGATTTCCTCGTAGTTTGCGCCGCCCTGTTCACCGGAAGCCTTTTTGATGATTCTTTCGATGTTGTCATTAGGCACGTTGTTAGCCTTTGCTTTTGCAATACAGTCGCGGAGTTTTGCGTTTGAGTTCGGGTCCGGACCGCCCAATTTTACAACAACGGCAAGTTCGCGGCCGATTTTTGTAAAGACCTTTGCTCTTGCACCATCAGTCTTTTCCTTTTTTCTTTTAATGGTGCTCCATTTTGAATGTCCTGACATAAAAATCTCTCCTTGATGAGTTTAATGATTTATTTTTCTGAATCCTTTACCGATAATTTCGCCAGCCTCCATAATAATGGTGAATGCGTTTTTATCAATGGACTTTATAAGTTTGTTCATTTTTGCGGTTTCGCTCTTGCTTGCCGCACACATAACAGTGCTCTTTTCGTTACCTGTGTATGCACCCTGAGAGGGGATAATGGTTGCACCACGGTTGAGTTTTTCTGAAATCGCATCGCAGATTTCTTTCGGCATATCCGTGATTATGAGAATTACTTTTGCACTGCCCGAGCCGTAGAGGATTTTATCAAGCGTAGCGGAACATAAAAAGATTACGATTGTTGAGTACAGACCGCTTTCAATGCTGCCGTAAATGAATACAGAAGCAATAACAATAATTATATCAACAAGCAATATTACTCTTCCCACGGGCATATGCGGAAATTTGATTTGCAAAAGTCTTGCGGCAATATCCGTACCGCCCGATGTTGCACCGCGAAGGAAAATCAGTGCCAGACCGAATCCCATAAGGAAGCCGCCAAACAAAGCGGAAAGCAAACGGTCGTTCTGATATGTGAACAATGGCGGTATAAGGTCTGTCGCAACGGATGTCATGCAAAGAACAATTCCCGTTTTGATAACGAACTTCATACCGAAGAATTTCCAACTGAGCAAAAACAGCGGCATGTTGAGTGCAATCATCATTATACCAATCGGGATACCCAATTTGTAATTGATAAGTGTCGCAATACCCGAAACGCCACCCGCAGCAATTTCGTTTGGTGCGGTGAAAGTGTTGATCGATATTGCGAAAATAACACTGCCAATTGCCCAGAATAATAAATTGACAAAGTATTCAAAAAGCATTTTTTTGTTCTTCAAAATCATAGCACAAAACACCTTTTCTTTCAAGCGGGAATATAGCATACATAATTATTATTTGTTATTCTTCATTAAATATAATATTGAAAAGTTCGTAAAGTCGGGGATGATTGTCCGATAAATATAAATAGCCGAATAATGCTTCAAGTCCCGTTGCCATACGGTATTCGGAAAGGTCAGCGTTTTTTGGATGGCGGATGCCGTTTGCATTTCTGCCACGTTTATAAATCGCAACTTCTTCCTCGGTAAGCATGTCCATTATTTTGATTACCGCAGCCGCTTGTGCACTTGCGTTTACAAGTTCAACGGACTTTTTGTGAAGCGTACCGACGGGACGATTTATAAGCACAAGTCTTTCCCTGACTAACATACCATAAACACCGTCACCGATGAAAGCAAGGGTGAGAGGACTTAGCAGTTTCGGGTTGCAGTTGTGTTTCTGCATCTGGTCTAACATAAAATCACCTAATTTACAAAGTCGAATTCAATGTCATAAATGCTTACAGTGTCACCCTCGTTGATTCCTTTTTCTTTGAGTGCGTCAATAATACCGCTTGAAATAAGAACTCTCTGGAAATACTGAAGTGATTCGTAATCGTCAAGGTCAACGCCTGACAAAATCTTGACAAGCCAAGCACCTTCAACAATATAAACGTCATCAATAACTTTGATTGTGAAACTGTTTTTATCTTTCTGAACATAATCATCAAGATTCATTGCTTCAACTTCATACTTCTTGATAGGGGGGAGTTCTGCAAGTTTAGCCGCAAGATGATTTACAAGTGCGGTTGTGCCTTCGAGAATCGGTGCAATGATGGGGAAGAAAGTATAACCTTTACCCTCAACATAATTTTTGAATTTATCAAGATCTTCATCGCTTACCATATCGCATTTGTTACCCGCAACAACCATCGGACGTGATGCAAGGTCCTCATTGAATGCTACAAGTTCAGCATTGATCTGTTCAAAGTCTTCAATCGGGTCCCTGCCCTCGCTGCCTGAAACGTCAACAACGTGAACAAGCAAACGGCAACGGTCAACGTGACGCAGGAACTGGTGACCAAGACCAAGACCCTCGCTCGCACCGTTGATAAGACCGGGAATATCCGCCATAACAAATGATGCACCCTCAGCAACACTTACAACGCCCAGCACGGGTGTGATTGTTGTGAAGTGGTAGTTTGCAATTGCGGGCTTTGCTTCACTGACAACGGAGATAAGTGTTGATTTACCAACGTTCGGGAAACCAACCAGTCCGACGTCAGCAAGAAGTTTGAGTTCAAGTGTAACTTCAAGTTCAACGCCCGGAGTGCCGCTTTTAGCAAAGCGGGGACACTGCCTTGTGGGAGTTGCGAAATGGGAGTTACCCCAGCCGCCTCTGCCGCCTCTTGCAACAATTACGGGTTCATCGGAAGAAACGTCAGCAATAACTCTGCCTGTTTCGGTTTCTTTGATAACTGTGCCTCTGGGTACAGCAATCTCAAGGTTTTTACCGTTTTTACCGAAGCAACGCTTTGCTCTGCCGTTTTGTCCGTTTTCAGCATAGTATTTTCTTTTGTAGCGGAAGTCAGCAAGTGTGGAAAGGTGATCGTTAGCGATGAATACAATGTCGCCACCCTTACCACCGTCACCACCGTCAGGTCCACCTGCGGCAACGAACTTTTCTCTGTGGAAGGAAACAGCACCATTTCCACCGTCACCGGCTTTTATTTTGATTTTCGCTATATCTACAAACATAGTTGCATTCTCCTAATTAACAAAAAATCCCGAGCAGTAATCGCTCGGGATTCGGTGTAGCTGTTATTACTGCTCGTTAGCGTAAACGCTTACCTTTTTGCGGTCTTTGCCCATACGCTCAAATTTTACCTTGCCGTCAATCAATGCAAACAAAGTGTCATCAGAACCGATGCCTACATTGTTGCCGGGATGAATGTGTGTTCCTCTCTGGCGAACAAGAATGTTGCCTGCGAGAACGAACTGACCGTCAGCGCGCTTAACGCCAAGTCTTTTAGACTCGGAATCACGGCCGTTCTTGGTGCTACCTACACCCTTTTTATGAGCCAAAAGTTGAATGTTTATTTTAAGCATTTTTAAAACCTCCGTAAATTACTTTTATGTTGTTTGGATACTGTTTTTTAAGAGCATTGATGTGAATTTCAAAACCTTTGAGTATATCTCCGCATTGGTCTTCGTAACCTTTTTCAATTGTTATCCGGATGTGTCCGTCCTCTGCGTTGGCAGTTGCCGGAATATTCATCACATCAGTGATTGTGTTGATTACAAGGTATGCGGCAGAGGAGAGTGCGGCACAAACGATGTCGTTACCGCTCTGAGCATAGTTTGAATGCCCGTCAAGACAAAAGCCTGAAATCTTTCCTTCTCTTAATCTGAAAGTAACCTTAGTCATTAAGCGTTGATTGCGTCAATAATTACCTTAGTGTACGGCTGTCTGTGGCCCATCTTGCGCTTCTCGTTCTTCTTGGGCTTGTAAGTGAAAACTGTGATTTTCTTTGCTTTACCGTTCTTAACAGTCTTTGCTGTAACGGTAGCGTTTGCAACGTAGGGAGCACCAACTGTGATGCCGTCTTCGTTGCCGATTGCGATAACCTTGTCAAAGGTTACTACTGTGTCTTCCTCGACGTTGAGCTTCTCAACAAAGAGAACGTCTCCCTGCTGAACTTTGTACTGCTTTCCGCCAGTTTCGATAATTGCGTACATTTGTAAAACCATCCTTTATTTGAACTCGCTATGCTCAGGCGGCGCTGGGCGCACTTAATAAGGCCTGCAATAAGCGGCATTTGACATCATACCACAAATTTATTGACGTGTCAAGCGTTCTATGATAAATTTTATAATTCTTTGTGAAGCAAGGCCGTCACCGTACGGATTCTTGGTTTCAGCCATCTTTTTATACATTTCTTCATCGGTAAGAAGTTGCTTTGTGAGTTCATAAACTCGCTCTTCTTCAGTGCCTGCAAGCAACAGTGTACCCGCTTCAATTCCCTCAGGACGCTCAGTTGTGTCGCGCAACACAAGTACGGGCTTTCCGAGTGAGGGCGCTTCCTCCTGAATGCCACCGCTGTCCGTAAGGATAAGGTGACTTCTTGAAATGAAGTTATGGAAATCAAGCGCTTCAAGCGGCTCAATGATTTTTATTCTGTCACTCTTTGCAAGTGACTCGTCAGCATAAACTTTGATTTTTGGATTGAGATGCATCGGGAATACAACCTTAACATCCTCAAATTCTTCAACAATTCTTGAAACCGCTCTGAAAATATTCTGCATCGGCTCACCAAGATTTTCTCTGCGGTGAGATGTGAGAAGAATGAGACGGCTTCCTTTTGCCCAGTCAAGCACAGGGTGGTTGTAGTCATCCTTAACAGTTGTTTTGAGTGCGTCGATTACAGTGTTACCTGTAACGATTATATCGTTCTCATTTTTACCCTCACGCAAAAGGTTGTCCTTTGCCATCTGTGTGGGAGCAAAATGATAGTCAGCAATAATACCTGTCATCTGACGGTTGAGTTCTTCCGGGAACGGAGAATACTTGTTGTTTGTTCTCAGTCCTGCTTCAACGTGGCCGAGTTTTGTCTGGCAGTAGTAAGCAGCAAGTGAGCCGGAAAGAGTTGTTGTTGTGTCGCCGTGAACAAGAACAATGTCAGGCTCAAAATCCTTGATGCATTTTTCAATACCGATCAAAGCCTTTGAGGTGATGCCTGAAAGAGTCTGATTCTTTTCCATGATATCAAGGTCATAATCAGGCTCAAAACCAAAGTTGTTGAGAACCTGATCAAGCATTGAGCGGTGCTGAGCAGTTACGCAGACTCTGCAGTCAATCTGCTCATTTTTCTTGCATTCAAGAACAAGGGGAGCCATTTTGATTGCTTCAGGTCTTGTTCCGAAAACGATGAGTACTTTTACCATATTATATATACCTCCACAAATTCACGGATGAATTTGCAATTTATTTACCTCTGTGAAAGAAATCTTTTCCAAGAATTCTGTGCAATATTCTTGTGATTTTATTTCTTATTTTTTTCGATGTGCTCATCCATGTTTTTGAATACCAATGGATAGCGTAGGTGTTTTCGGTTTTTGTAAGTTTGCCGGTCAGGTCATCAAAGGGATTGAAATAATCAACGGGGTAGAGTGTGAAACCTGCACACTGCTGAAGTTGATTATTAGGCACAAAACCGTGATTTTCAAGTTCTTTTGTGAAACGTACACAGATGGTGGTAAGGTCAGGCTTGCCATCTTCTTTGATGAAAGAGTCACCCTGATACTGCTCAAGCATTGTCTGAATAATCGGATTGTGCGGGTCTCTGACCCAGAGTACAAGGCCGGGTGCAATAAACTGCGGAGTCTCAAATGCTGCAAAAGCCTCACAATCAAACAAATTGTCAAACGGCTTGATTACTTCAACGTCAGTGTCAAAATAAAGACCACCCATTTTTTCAAGTATATAGAAACGGGCGTAGTCGGAAACGAAAGCGTACTTCTTTGCTTCATAAGCCTGACGCACGTATTCGCAACAGTTGACGTCAAAGTTGGATTCATTCCATTCCATGATTTCAAAATCAGGAAGAAATTTTTTCCAGCTTGCTATGCACTTTTCAATGACTGCGGGTTTTGGGTTGCCGCCAAACCAGCAGTAGTGAATTATCTTGTTTGACATAACTTAACCACCATTTTAATTAGATAATTATCCATAATATAATACAACAAAATGCGACAAAACGCAATAGAAAAAACGGCAAAATTTGCTGCGTTGACGCTAAAAATATATACAAATATTATTTTCTATTGACGGATTTATAACATTGATATAAAATAAGTTTGCATAAAAAATGAAAAGGAGAATCGCTATGGCTGACATAAAGGCTTTCAAAGGTCTCAGATTTACAGAAAAAGCGGGGGAGATTTCAACTCTTACATGTCCTCCGTATGATATTATAAGCGAGCAACAGCGCCTTGATTATCTTGCGCGTAATGACAAGAATATAATCAGACTTGAGTTGCCGAAAGATGGAGAAAATCCTTACGCAACTGCGGGTGAAATTCTCAGAACGTGGATGGATGCGCAGGTGCTCAGGCAAGATGAGCTTGACGGTATTTACGTCTATGAAGAAGAATTTGACGCAAACGGAAAAAGGCTCAAAATCAACGGCATCATCTGCCGCGTGAAGATTGAGGAGTTTTCAAAGGGTGTTGTGCTTCCGCATGAGGAAACTTTGTCAAAAGCAAAGGTTGACCGCTTCAATCTTATGGATGGCACATTCTGCAATTTCAGCCAGATTTATTCCCTTTATAATGATAACAATGGTGAAACTCAGCAGATAATTGATGCCACAACAAAACAGCCCTGCACAAACGAGTTCACCGATGCTGACGGTGTTACCCACCGTTTGTGGATTATCAATGACGTTGACGTAATCAATGCGCTTGTTTCACAGTTTGCACCGAGAAAACTTTATATTGCAGACGGACATCACCGCTATGAAACATCCCTTAATTTCAGAAACTCTCTGCGTGAGAGGGGAATTGCAAAAGAGGGTGATGGTTGCGATTATGTGATGATGATGCTTGTTGATATGGCAAATCCCGGATTGGTTGTATTCCCGACGCACAGACTTGTCCGCAATCTTGAAGCATTTGATGCTCAGGCGGTTGTTGAGGGTTGCAAGGAGTATTTTGAAATTACCGGTGAAACATCCGTTGAAAGCATTGAGGGCAAACTGACCGCACTTTATAACGAGGGCAAGCATGCGTTTGGCTTTTATTGTGGCGACGATGATTGGAAACTTATGGTGCTTAAAGATGTTGCAGTGCTTTCTGAATTTATGCCCGATAAGAGTCAGGCACTCAGAGAACTTGATGTAAGCATTCTGCACACTCTTGTCCTTGAAAAGATAATGGGCATTGATGCTGAAAATATGGCAAAGCAGATTAACCTTTATTATACAAGAGTTTTTGATGAAGCATTGAGTGAAGTCAATAATGGAAACGCGCAGTGCAGTTTTATACTCAATCCGACCCGAGTCAGTGAGATTTCGGAGGTTGCCGCAAACGGAGAGAAGATGCCGCAGAAGTCAACCTACTTCTATCCGAAACTTATAACCGGACTTGTAATGAATAAGTTGATGTAAGAGGTGTTTGATATGACAGTTATTAAAATGATAATATTTGACGTTGACGGGACATTGACTGATGGCACAATCAATATGTCTGCAAACGGTGAGTTGTTCAAAGGTTTCAACGTAAAAGACGGATACAGAATAATCGACCTTAAAAATCATGATATTATCCCCGCAATCATTACCGGCAGAACTTCAGAGATTGTTCTCAGGAGAGCAAAGGAACTCAAGATTGAAGAAATTTATCAGAATGTCAGCAACAAGATCGTCGCTTATGAGGAACTCAAAGCAAAATACGGTCTTAAAGACGAGGAAATTGCATATATGGGCGATGACGTAAATGACCTTGATTGTCTCAAACGTTGTGGCCTTGCAGGCTGTCCGTGTGACGCTGTTGATGAGATTCTTGATTACTGCGATTTTGTTTCCAAAAGACGCGGCGGAGATGGCGCGGCAAGAGAGTTCCTTGACAGAATTATTGAACAAAACCGTGTTGTTAAAAATTAACGAAATTTTAACAATTTGTTTGTCGCAAACGCACTAAAAATGTAAATCCAATATGTAACAGACAATCCTCAATCACAAGATATTGTGGTTGGGGATTTTTTGCGTTCAAGTCAGAAAAAGCGCCATATTTTTCATTATAAAAAATGCTTGATTTTTCAATAAATAAAGACTATAATTTAGTCATGTGGTGGGAATTGGGTTAAAAATCGACCGATAATTCACCGAAATGGAGCGCGAAATTAAAGGAGAAGGATTATGTCAGAGTTGCGAGAGGAGTGCCGTTTCAAAGGCATTTCCTATCATAGCGTTGATGATAAGGGCCGTATATTTATCCCTTCAAAGATGAGGGATATTTTGGGCTCTCGCTTTACGTTGACAAAATCCTTTGACAAGTGCATAGAAATTCACTCAGATATCAGCTGGGAATACAAGATTTCTGAC
>JAZQTF010000036.1:0-9190 GCA_045630445.1 Acutalibacteraceae bacterium | reverse complement strand
CTCTTGTTGAGTTTAACAAGGTTTTCCTTTGTTCTAACGCTTGTTTCGGGAATGTGCGCGCCCTCGTTGACTCTCTTGAGTTCTTTCTCATCAGCAGTGGGGATGGATGTGATTGTGCGGTAGTCAAGTGAATCAATGTTTGTCACCGTTGCCACAATCTGGGGCAGGATGTTTGCTTCCTCCATACCCTGATGGACGGCTCTTGCAACGTATTCGGGGAAAAGAGCGGCACTTGCGGAAGTTCTGAAAAACTTCTCAACCGCGTCGCTGCCCTTACCGCTTACACGGATGTCAAAACGCTTGAGCTGACGCTGATAAGCGTCAAGGCCTTCAAGGGAAGTGCCGATGTACTGCTCTGACGGGTCAAGGGATTCAAGTGTTGAAGAAAAGGAGCGCGGGAGACCGTACATACCCTTTTCAAGATTGATGTTATCGTAACTGAACATTATTATTCTTCCTCCTCAGATTAAAGCATAAATCCAACTGTGGACGCTGTTGTGTCAATGTCTGTCACAAGGTATGTCATGCCGTTTTCGTTTGCGGAAACCGCACCGTCAGCACCTGCACTGATTGCAGTGTAGCCGACTGTGGGAGCAGAGCCGCTGTAATTTGCTGTGACGTAACCTGCAATCTGTACTGTTGCGTAGTCACCGCGTACATCAGTTGCAATGCCGCAGAAAATTTCGCCGTCAGCGCAAGCGGAAACTTTGCCGTTGCCGCACATCTTCACAGGCGCGCCGACTGTAACGTTGCTGTCTGCTTCAAAAGTAACAGAGTTTTCGTTAAAACCATTGAATGAAACGTTCATTGTAGAAATTCCTCCTAAATTTTAAATTCAGTGTGATTGTTTGGTGTGTTTCTCTTTGCCTTGGGAGCGAGTTGAATTGTCGGGGGGAGAGTTTCGCTCGCTTTTTTCTCAAAAGCCTTTTCAAGAGAGATGAGTTCATTGATGCTCATTTTCTTTGTGATGGAGTCAAAAGCGTTGCAGTCCATATCGGGCAGCGCGATTGCACAGAGTTTCTTCACTCTGTCCGAAAGTTCATCGTAATACTTCTTGCCGAATTCTGCCATGCGCGACATATCCGCAAATTTCTCAACGATTTCCTCCGCCTGATTTTTTGTGATAACAAGGTTTCCATCGGCTGATTTAAGAGTGTCAAAGATGTTGTTCATTTTGTTTTCACCGCCTTCTTTCCGGGTGTTGAATGATTTTGAAACGCCTGCATTTCTCTGTGCAGGCACTGCAACGAATGACCATTCGTATGCGTCACGAGGCTGATTTAAGATGTGATAACAGGGCTTTGAGTTGTAGATTGCACCTTTGACGTGGGTGCACACACTGTGCTTTGTGTCAGTGCCGCACACGGAGCAGGTAACCTGACCCACACTGCAACCAACGCTTACCTCCTTGAGAATTCCCGCATCGATTTCGGCAATAATCTGTGCGTTTTTCTCAGTGCGGGGCATATAGGCGCTTGCCACAAGTTTCACGTACGGCTCACCGATTGAGTTGACCGCACCGCCCACAGTTTCAACGTGGGTTTTGAAAATCCTTGCGGTCTGGTCACGGCTTTTCATACTGTGGTCAAAAATGCCCGTTTTGCCAACAAACATCGGAGCAAGTTCCTCCAGGGCTGAGGGAGAAAACTGCTCTGCATCTCTGTCAATTTCGTTGTCGCAGAGGATGAGATTAAAGGTGTAAACTTCGTCAGCGGTAAGTTCTTTGCGTGCCAGCGTGTTGATAAGTTGCATATCCTGCACACTTGCACCGCTTTGACAAACGTCAATCCCTTTGTCACAATAAAATTCCTTCATTAAAAATCACCTCCCGTAATTTCGCTAATCTGAGCGGCTCTTTCAAGTTCGCTGGCCTGCGCTCTGTAGAGCCTTGCCTGAGCAAGTTCCATCTCGTCCTGAAGCATAATTTCGTCCCACTCTACTTTGCAGTTACAACTGAAACCGTTGAGTTTCAGCCATGTTTCGCTTATCCGGATAATGACCGGTGACAATATACGCCTGTATGCTTCAAGTTCGCTTGTCAACATATCAGCCTGTTGCTTTGACATTCGTTCAGTGGAGGACCATGTAAGACCGAGCATAAAGGGCGGAAGTCCTGTTTTGGCAACAATCTGTTCAAGGATCTGCCTTACCGGTACTTCGGTGTCGAGCACTTGATTGTCGGCACCGATGACCTTGATGTCAACGTCACCAACGCAGATGAAATCCTTGACCTTATCACCCGATTGCATAGCCTTTCTCCACTGCTCAGCAATCTGTTGAGCGTTTTCCCTTGCGTGAGCCTTGTCAAGCGCATCTGACTGAGGCTTGTACGTAACGGCAAAACGCAGATTGCCAACGCGTTCAAAGTTAAGACCGATTGTGTTATATATCTTCATAAGTATGGAACTTACAAAGGCAAGACCTTTTAAGAGAGAGTTACCACGTAAACTTCCTGCGTCGGGGTTGAGTACGGAGAGCAGGATCAGTTCAGGGTATTTTACGGCTGTGGGAGTACCGCTTGTGTTTGTGCATACAACTGTTTCAAGAGCATTTTCGCCCCTGCAAAGTTCAATGTCGTCAAGCGGCGCGTTGTAAAGGGATACAATTTTTCTGTTGTTAAGTACAATCTCTCCCACAGCCGTGCCAAAGGTGAGTAACTGTTCAAAATAAGTAGAGATGAATGCATCAATTCCCGTCTGCGTACTGCTGACAGGGACTGTCCTTAAAAAGTTTTCAAGTTCTTTTTCAATTTCTTCCGAGTCACAGGTGACCTTGAATCCGCCGATGAGCCGCGTGATTTTGTAGATTGCCGCATCAATTATCGGCACCGCTTCACGAAGTGCGGAGTAGAGTTTTGCGTCAGGTGCGCAAAGCGGTGTGTAGCGGTCAAGTATCCCGAATGGGTTTGATGCTGAGCGTTGCGCCTCAACAAGAGTTGTCGGTGCTGATTGTGTTTTTGTCTTTTTGAATATTCCCATAATTTTTACCTCCATAATTTATCTTTCAAGTGCCAGTGCAAAGAAGTCGCATCCGCTCCGGGCAATAACACCCATAACGAAATAGCGGATGTCATCCATCGCGTGGTCGTTTTCCTTTTTCGGTGCGTCTTTTGACAAGTTGTCGTCCCAGCTGTAAAGCCCGAATTCCCTGATTGCATCGTGACAACAAGGGGCAATCTTGATTTCCTGTGCCCGCAGTGCGTCCGACACTCTGCGGATTCCGTCAACAACATTGTTTTTTGCGGGTGTGACGCGGTATTTTCCGTGACGCCTGATGCATTCAATGAAACTTGCGGCTGACGGGTCAACGATAACCGTTTCAATTCGGCAGTCGCCCGCAAGGTCGCATAACGCGGTGTAATGCTCCTCATCAGTGCGTTGCGTGCCAACCTTTTTGGAATTGTAGTAATACTCCCTGATTCTGTACCACACCCCGTCATAAAGTCCCCACAACCCGAATGATGAGGGGTTGACCGTGCCGTAATCGCAGGATATGTAATATCTTTCTGCGGGTCGGTCGGGCGGCTGACAGATGTCGCGGTCAACGTCAAAGTTTGAGTAAACAAGCCCCTGCGCCGCAACCCATTTGCCAAGCACAAACCTTTCATAGAAATGTCCCGAATAAAGCGACTGATACCGTGCAAGAATTCCGGGGGAGAGTGATGGGTTATCCTCCATTCTGAAATGAACGTATAACGCGTTTTTCTCCTTTGTTTTTTTAATCCATTCAAGGTAAAACCAGTGTTGCGGATTTTCGGGGTTGCAGTTAAACCAGAATCGCGAGCCGCTGACGGAGCAGCGAGCAAGTGCTTGCTCAACAAATGACCGCGGCATCAATGCAACCTCATCAAAAAGCACACCCGCAAGTGTCATGCCCTGAATCAGTGATGCCGAAGCCTCATCCTTACCGCCGAAAAGATAAAATCTGTTTTTGCGGGTTCCTTTTGAAACCTCAAGCACGTTTGATGAAACTTTCAGTTTGCACGAAAAGCCAAGGCTTTCAAGCGTCGGCACAAGTTCTGTCAGCACGTTCCTGCGAAGTGATGCAATCGTCTTGCCACAGATTGCAAACGAGTGCGAGTTGAATTGATAAAAAGTCCACGCCACAAAACCGAGCGACATACAACTTGTTTTACCGCTACGCACCGCACCGTCGCAGATGATTGCGTCATAGTTGTGATAAGGGCTGCTGTTATTCCACCACGAAAGTGCGGTCAGTTGCTTCTGTGAAAACGGAAAGATTTTTCTGTTACTCTTCTCCAATGTAAGCACCCGCTTTGTTAATCGCCATCGCGCCTTGCTCAATCGCCTTATAGAATGGTATTGAACTGTCCGTGTCCGTGCTTTCCGCAAGTTCAATCAGTTTTTCAAGTGCATCAAGACGGTTGAAAAATTTGATTTCAAGTGCATCTGCGCGTGGTTTCTTGATTTCTGAAACACAGAACAAATCCATTTCTTCAAGTGTCTTTGACGTCAATTCGCCATCAGTAAACATAAGCGCAACCGCGTCCGCAACGCTGCCGAAAGCAATTCTTTTCAGTCCGCTGATTGCCTGCTCTTTAAGGCAACTCTTTGCGTTCTGACTGAACAATGACTGGATTTCATTCTGTATCCGCTCCTGTGATAAAAGTTTGATTGCTGTTTTCTCGGGGAATGAGTATCCTGCCTTTGCCGCAGCCTCTCTTGGCGAGCAGGACTCTGCAAAGTATTGGCAAAATATCTCTTCCTTTTCAGTGAGTGTGATTTTCTTTCTGCCCAAAAGTTTTACCTCCCAAAAAATGTTTTCACTTATACGCGTAACTCGGGGGTCTGGCAACCTCAAATGGTTAACTTTTCTGAAAAATTTTTATTTTTTTATAAAAATGCGCAAAAAAATGCCCTTATCGAATAAAAAATCCGATAAAGGCTCTTTGTTTTTATGCAACAAAAAACGCCCGAAAACCCCGACAGTTTTGTGTCAGGGCTTTCAGGCAGGAAGAAAAGTTATGTCTGGACTCTATTTGTTTTTATGTTTTTTGATGAATTATTTTGTGACTACATATTATCATAATATGAAAAATGAAGTCAACAAAAGTAACAAAGCTGTAACCTTTTAATGTAATTGAGAAACAAAAAGCCCGACACTGCTTATGGTGTCGGGCGGTTTTGATTTATTCTGTTATGCCGTATAAGTGAAAATGTAGAAATCTTTGAGGAATTTTCCTGTGTTGCTGTTGCGCAAATCAAGGTAGAAAGGAGTTGCCTTTTCGGGCAGAGTAACTTTCAGAGTCCATACATAGTCGCCGTTTGAATTGATTGTGTAGGTGCTTGCGTTTGCAAGGTTTCCGATTGTTGATTCAGAAACACCGCAACGCAGACGGTCAAAATCACCCGCAACGGTTGTGACCTTGATTGTCACAACGTCAACAACGCGGTAGTATGAAATGCTTTTGATTGTGGGTGTTACAGTGCAAAGGACATACTGTCTGTTGTATTTGCCCGTTTCAGTTGAGCGCAGGTCAACCGCATACTGAGTCTCGCCATTCGGTGCGTTTGCAGTAATTGTCCATACGTAGTCGCCATCAGCGTTTACAACGTAACTGTCAGTGTAAGCAACGTAACCCGCAAGGTCATCTGCAAGTGTCACTTTTGCTCTGTTGAATTCACCCGCTCTTGTTGTGACGGTGAATATAACTTTGCCGTTTGATTTTTCGTAGGATACCGATTTGATGTTCGTAACGATTTCTGCTTCATAGTCAAAATATTCTTTTGTATATTTGCCCGTTGCAGAATTTCTTATATCGAATGAATAATCCGTTGTGACTTTCGGTGCGTTTGTTTTGATTGTCCATACGTAGTCACCGTCAGCGTTTACAACGTATGTGCCTGCAACTGCAAGGCTGCCGCCAAGGTTGTCAGGAGTTGTGACCTTGACTCTGTTGAAATTGCCCGGTGTAGTAACAACCGTGAATGTGATTTTGCCGTTTGAGATGTTGTGGTTAACGCTCTTTATAACGTCTGTTGCAACAACTTTCATTCCGTTTGTAACCGCAAAGTTGTAAGCGTAAGATGTTGACTTTGCGTAGATTGTAAGGTTGCCGCAGACAATGAAAGCGTCTGCACGGATGTATGTAACAGTTTCGGGAATAAACAATGCTGTGAGATTTTCGGGGTTTACAAAAGCGCGGGGGTCAATTGTTGTGACAGTGCCAGGCACAGTGTATGATGTCATTTCGCTGCCTGTGGGGAAGAAGTAAAGTTTTGTCTTGTCCTTGTTGAAAAGCACACCGTTTTTTGCACTGTAATATTTATTCTGTGTTGCAACGTTGATTTTCCGGAGAGATGTGCAGTTTTCAAATGTGCTTGTGCCGATTGATGTCACACTCAGCGGGATTGTGATTTCCATAATAGAATCGCAACCGTTGAAAGAATCGTTTCTGAAACTTGAAATTGTCTTGTGAATTACGATTGATGTCAGGTTTACACAGTCTGCAAATGAGCCGTATTCAATGTAGGTTACGGTCTTGGGAATTGTGTAAGTTGTGTCCTTCTTCGCGATGGGATAACGTACAATTTTTGTTTCGGACTTGTTGAATAAAACGCCATTCTTTGATGTGAATGATGTGTTTTCTTTTGCAACGTCAATGCTTTCAAGTGATGAGCAGTTTTCAAAAACATAACTGCCGATTGATGTCACATTTGACGGAATTGTGATTGAAGTAAGGGATGAGCAATCAACAAAAGCGTAGTCATAAATACCCTGGATAGAAGCGGGGAGGATGATTTCTTTCAGTTGTGAGCATCCTGCAAATGCACTTGTGTTGACGTACATTACCTTTGCAGGCACTTCGTAACTGTCACCCTGCTTTCCTGCGGGGTATTGCATAAGTCTTGTTTTACCGATGTCAAAAAGCACACCGTCAACGGAAACGTAACCCTTGCTGTTTGTGTCAACATCAATGCTTTCAAGTGATGAACAGTAAGCAAGAATTTCAGAGCCGATGTATGTTACGCTTGACGGAATGAAAATGCTTTCAAGGCTTTCGCAACCGTAAAACAGTTTTGAGCCAAGATATGTCACAGAATATGGAATGCTGACCGATTCAAGATTTACGCAACCCTGAAAAGCGGAAGAGTCAATTCTTGTAACTGTTGACGGGATAGTGACGGTTTTGATGCTCTCGCAGTTTTTGAAAGCGCTGTCATTGATTGTGACAAGTGTGTTTCCGCCAAGAGTGCTTGGAATTTCAACGTTTTCATCGTCACCGAGGTATTTCTGCAAGTACGCCTTGCCGCTTAATGAAACGTATTGAAAATCGCTTTCTTCAGCGGACGCGGTGAATGCACACATCGGCACAAAAACTGACGCGATTATCGCAACAATGAGTGCGATGCTTAAAATTCTGTGTCTGTAATTTTTCATAGTAACCCCTCCTGATTTACAAAATAAATCTTTAATAATATGATACCACATTTTCAGCCCCGTTGTCAATTTGAATTAAACGGACCTGCACGGACAAAACCCGGTTTGCATAATATTAAAAATGAATTCAGAATGGGGGAGAGAATGATGATTTTATCAGCGGTACTTTTTGTTTTGTCAAACGTGTTTTATTTTGCTTTGCATCTTGGGAATGCAAACTCTTTTCCGAAGCCATTGTCAGCAAAGCAGGAGCAGGAGTATCTTGAAAAAATGCAGCAGGGTGATTCTCACGCAAGGGAAAAACTGATTGAGCATAATCTGCGGCTCGTTGCGCACATAATCAAAAAGTATTATTCAACGGACAACGACCAGGATGACCTCATCTCAATCGGTACAATCGGGCTTATAAAGGGCGTAAACAATTTCCGTGCGGATAAAGGCACGCGACTTGCAACCTATTGTGCGCGCTGCATTGAAAATGAAATACTTATGTATTTCCGCTCGCAACGCAAAACATCACTGGATACTTATATGAATGACCCGATTGACATTGACAGTGAGGGCAATCCGCTGACTCTCAATGACATTATTGCGGTCAATGACACAATTGCAGATGACCTTGATTTCAAAATCAAATCGGAAAAACTCCGTCGCTTTGTCGGTGAGATAAAGGACGGACGGGAAAAACAAATCATCGTTATGCGTTACGGATTGGGGGATGCCGAGCCGCTGACCCAGCGTGAAGTTGCAAACAAACTCAGAATTTCCCGCTCGTACGTGTCGCGGATTGAGAAAAAAGCGCTCAGCAATCTGCGGAAACGCTTTGACGGATAAGCGATTACATACAAAAAAACAGCAAAAACATCCTGCAATTTGTTACCATATTATCAAAAATGTAAAATAATGACGCAGTTTGGAAAAACACACTTGACTATTATATAAATATATAGTAAAATCTCTTGGTAAAAATTAAAAAAAGGGGATGTTTTTCCAATGTCAAATTCACTCATCATGTGGATTGCCATTGCAGCATCTGCTCTCAGCTTGATCGTTGCTCTCTTCAAGGGCATCAAAATCAGCAAGGCAGACGCAGGCAATGACAGAATGAAAAAGATCGCCGGTTCAATCGCAGATGGCGCAAGAGCGTTCCTCAAGGCTGAGTACAAGATTCTCGCTGTATTCATCGTTGTAGTTGGCGCACTCATCTGGTTGTTCCTTGGTGATGGCAAAATCGGAAGCGGCTGGCTCACAGCAATCTGCTTCCTCGGTGGTGCTCTCTTCTCTATCTTCGCTGGCTTCTTCGGTATGAGCGTTGCTACAAAAGCAAACGTAAGAACAGCAAGCGCAGCTATGAAGGGCGGCATGAGCAAGGCTCTTGCAATGGCTTTCTCCGGCGGTTCCGTAATGGGTCTTTCCGTAGTAGGTCTTGGCCTTCTCGGTATTTCTGTTATCTATTTCGCAACTGATTACAATGCTGATGTTCTCTTCGGCTTCAGCCTTGGTGCTTCTTCAATCGCATTGTTCGCACGTGTTGGCGGCGGTATCTACACAAAGGCTGCTGACGTTGGTGCTGACCTTGTTGGTAAGGTTGAGGCAGGTATCCCGGAAGATGACCCGCGTAACCCCGCTGTTATCGCTGACAACGTAGGTGATAACGTTGGTGACGTTGCTGGTATGGGTGCTGACCTCTTCGAGTCCTATGTTGGCTCCATCATTTCCGCAATCGCACTTGGTGCAATCTTCCTCAAGGAAGCTGCACTTTACGCAATCCTTCTCGCAGCAACAGGTA
>JAZQTF010000035.1:0-5677 GCA_045630445.1 Acutalibacteraceae bacterium | reverse complement strand
TCCGGACAACGCTTGCCACCTACGTATTACCGCGGCTGCTGGCACGTAGTTAGCCGTGGCTTCCTCCTCGGCTACCGTCATTTATTCGTCACCGAAGACAGAGGTTTACAATCCGAAAACCGTCTTCCCTCACGCGGCGTTGCTGCATCAGGCTTTCGCCCATTGTGCAATATTCCCCACTGCTGCCTCCCGTAGGAGTCTGGGCCGTGTCTCAGTCCCAATGTGGCCGTTCAACCTCTCAGTCCGGCTACCGATCATCGTCTTGGTGAGCCGTTACCTCACCAACTAACTAATCGGACGCGAGCCCATCCTTCAGCGGATTTCTCCTTTGACAGTTGTACGATGTCGTACTGCTGTTTCATGCGGTATTAGCGTTCGTTTCCGAACGTTATCCCCCTCTGAAGGGCAGGTTGCTCACGCGTTACTCACCCGTCCGCCACTAAGAAAAACAAGGAAATCCAGTAGCAAGCTACCATCAAACCAGCGTCTTTCTCCGTTCGACTTGCATGTGTTAGGCACGCCGCCAGCGTTCGTCCTGAGCCAGGATCAAACTCTCTAAATATTGTATTAAGACGAGTTGCCTCGTTCTAATCTTTACTTAGAGCATTCTTAGCTCATTTTCGATACTAGCGTATCGCTTTGTTACAAAGTTACCTTTGTCCGAAAGTTTTTCTCAAAAACTTAAAAAATATCAGGGTTCCTTTTTTTGTACGTTGTTTAATTTTCAAGGTCCGTTGTGCGCCTCTCTCGAGGACGCTTGATTATATTACCAAACATCAACCGCTTTGTCAACACTTTTTTAATCTTTTTTATTCCATTGGTAAACTATGCCGTGTGTTTCGTAAAAATTCCGCAACATCTTGTATTACACACGTTTATGGTACACATCTTGGGCGAAAAAACTTTTGAAACTTTTTTGAAAAACTTTTCAGGAATCTTAATTTCCGCCGTCTTTCCGACATAAATCTTTGCAAACTTTATTTGCAGAATATGGTTTTGATTTGCGTCAACGGATAATCTCCGTCCGCGACAAAAAACAACAAGTTACGCCTGTCCGGAATTACTTGGTGTATTTTTTCAATTCAACTGACAAATTCCCTATATCTATATATAGTATATGCAAAAACGCCCCGCAGGTCACGGAGCGTTACTTTTTATGCACTTTTGTCATTTGGTTTTGTGATGAATGCGGTTATGATTCCTGCAACGATTGCCGCGCCGATTCCAGCCGCACCCGAAACAATCGGGCCGGTAATCGCACCGATGAGTCCCCGCTCCTCCACCGCTTTCCTTGTGCCCTGAGCGAGCACGTTACCAAATCCCGTCAGCGGCACGGTTGCACCTGCGCCCGCCCATTCGGCAAACGGTGCATAAACTCCGACTCCGCCAAGCAGCACCCCCAGCACAACGTAGCCAACAAGGATTCTTGCAGGTGTCAGTTTGGTGCGGTCAATCAGGATTTGTCCCACCGCGCAGATTGCTCCGCCGATTAAAAACGCTTTCAGATAATCCATTCAATCACCTCTGCATAATATTGTGCACACAAAAATGCAGAATATTCTTATATATGTATAGTAAGGTAAAATTGGATTATAAATTCACTTGCACACTCCTTGTCCCTTTAATATTATATATTAGTATAAGGAGGAGGGTATGATGAAGATAGACACAACCGAAAAAGACCTGCTCGAATTCCGTCTTGACAGTCGGGATATGAGCGACCTTGATATTACATTTGACCGTTTTGACTACTCAAACGCGGAAACAAAACGAGTTGTCTGGACGCTGATTGACATAGCACGCAAGCAATACGCGGCAGACTTTGACCTGACGGGCAGGCTGCTTGTTGAGGTTTTTCCCGACCGACACGACGGATGCAGACTGTGCATCACCGCACTGCCGAAGCATGACAGATGCGTAACAATTGTTGCAAAGCAGACGTTTACGCCGCACATCTTTGAATTCAGCAACGTTGACGACCTGATTGATATGGCAAAACAAATAAAAAAACTCCCCGCCACCTATGATGACGGAGAGTTATTCAGAAACGAAGATAAATATCGGCTGATTGTGCCGATTGCTGACGGAAACAGCAGACTCAAAGCAATGCTGTACGAGTACGGAATTTTCAAGGGCACGGATGAGACCGCACTTTCCTACACGCGTGAGCACTGGATGCCGATGATCACAGACAAAGCATTAAAAGCCATAAGCCTCGGCGGCTGACGCTTTGAGTGACGCAATCATCGCCTGACTGTCAGGCGCTGCAAAAACCGCACTGCCCGCAACAAAAACGTTTGCACCATTCTCTGCGGCGGTTGCGATGGTCTTGTCAGAGATGCCACCATCAACCTGAATATCAATATCCAATCCGCGACGAATGATTTCCTCGCGGAGTTTTTTTACTTTGGGCATCATATCCGCCATAAAACTCTGGCCACCGAAGCCCGGCTCTACGGTCATAATCAGAACCATATCGAGCAAATCAAGGTACGGGAAAACTTTCTCAATGTCTGTTTTAGGCTTGACGGAAAGAGCCGCTTTGACTCCGAGTGATTTTATTTTATCGATTGTTTCCCTTGTGGGTGAATCGGACTCAACGTGGAAAGTAATAATATCCGCGCCCGCCTTTGCAAAATCCTCCGCATACCTGAGCGGATCGGAAATCATAAGGTGGACGTCAAAAGGAATTTTTGCGTACTTTCTCATCGCCTTGATTATCGGCGCACCAAAAGTAAGATTGGGTACAAAGTGCGCATCCATTACATCCATGTGGATAAGGTCCGCGCCCTCACGCTCCATTCTTGCAGTTTCCTCACCGAATCTTGCGAAATCGCAGGAAAGCATTGACGGTGCAATTTTAATCATCTGACATTCCCCCTTTGAAGATGATTTAATTTTACCAACTTTTATTAAAAAGGTCAACCGCAAAAGAGAGATAAAAGAGATTTTTTAGTTGGGTATGTGAATCTACGGTAAAAAAATTTCACACCCCCTCCTTCAGTAGGTGGCGGTCGCGGCATGAGCTACAAGAGTCGCAAACTATATCCCTCCACCAACGCAAGCGTTGGTCCCCCTCCCTTTAGGCAAGGGAGGCTATGAAAAGTAATCAACAAAACGAATAGTCCGAAAAGATTATATATATAATATAGTATAGTGCAAATCGGCATTTGACTTGTTTGAATAAGCAAACTCTGATTTGTATATTTACTTGTTGCGCACTCAGTTTTGGCCGATTTTTGTTCGGTCGGTTTGTTCGGTCTGTTCGTCCGTTTGTTCGGTGATTTGTTCGGTTTGTTCGGTTGAAAATAGGTGAATCTGGCAGTAAACGGGGTCAAAGTCCGTTTTAATGGTCTGAAAATCCAAACAAATACGAACATTTGTGTTGACAAATGCAAATTTTGTGCTAAAATAAAGACATAGACAAAACAAATGTTCGGTTTGTGACGAACAAAATTCAACCTCGGGGAGGACAAATTTATGACAACTTCACACATCATTCTCAGCATTATAGAATTTCTCGCAATCGTGCTTGTAATCGTCGGCTTATTCAACGAAACAAAGATTGCAAAATGGGAGCGCAGGGTTTTCAAAAAAATCTGCCTTCGCATCATCAGAGCGTATGACAACCGTCAGGCAAAAAAGTCCGCCGCCCTTGAAACAAAGAAGGGCGCACCGAAACTCGCTTACGCAAAGCAAAACGTTTCCCACTCACGCAAGCATTACGTTGCATAAAAAAGACGCCCTCCGGAGAGAGCGTCCCGAAAAATCAGTTATACATTCTTTTTAAGGTAATCAATCCACGCTTCACAAGCGGCGTCAGTGAAGTGGATGCCCATTGAATCGGGGTCTCCGCAATACTCCGCTTTGAGTGAGCCGTTTGCATTTACCATCACACTTGCAACGTCAAGGTAAGTCCAGCCATATTGGTCGCACATCTGGCGAAGTTTTGTGTTGAGTGTACGCACATTCGCGTTGGTTTTTGAGCCACCCTCACAACTTGCAAGAATCGGTGTTACGGACTGCACGTAAATCTGCGCATTGGGGCTGTTTGCAAGAATCTCATTGATGAGTTTTACAGCACTGTCAATTGTGCCGTCAATTCCGTAAAGCATAAAGTCATTCATACCAAACATTATGAAAACTTTGTTTGCGCCGGTTGCGGCAACACCCTGCGGAACACGGTACTTTGTGCCGTTATATCGGGGATGGACATTCTGCGGGTCGTCAATTTTCCACAACGCGTTTGTGTAGCCGAGGCTGCCGCTGCAGAGAAAATCAACCTGACCGAGCGGATACTGACCGTTATTCTTACACTTTGAAACATAGAGCGACAATTTAAGAGTAACGCTGTCACCGATGATTACCGCATCGTCAAAGAAAGACGGCTCAAGCGGATCGTGCTTATCGGCACTTGTCACGGTTGAGATGCCACCCTGATTCCGTGTTGTGGTTGTTGTGCCACCATTCTGGGTAGTAACCTGCGACGAAGTTGTGGTTTCTTCAGCAGTTGTGGTTGTTGAATCGTTGACAACAGTGGTCGTTGTGTTTGTTACAGTTGTGGTTGTTGTCGGATTATCAGAATCATCCGAGCAAGCAGACACCGCACACAATAACATTATAACAGCAAGTATTACCGCTAACTTTTTCATTTTTGATTATTCCTTTCTTTCGGAATTAACATATTGTTTTTCCAACTCTTTTTCTCTTTTGCTCCGCCGATGGCGGAAACACTCCAAAGCAACACCCTTTCGCCGAGGGTGTTGTTTTTTTATTGTATCACAAGGAAAATAAATAAGGTGTCAGTTTTTGAATCGTAAATATCCCTCCGCCCGAAATCAGCGGAGGGATTTTTTGTTTATTGAACATCGTTCTCGTCAAATCTGTCGCCACATTCCATACAGAACTTGGGTGGATTGTGCGGGTCAGCCGGCTCCCAGCCGCACTTATCACAACGGTAAAGCGGTGCACCAGCGGGTTTCTTTGCACCACATTCCATACAGAATTTGCCTTTATTCACTGTGCCGCAGGAACAGGTCCAGCCGTTTTCGGACGGTTTCGGTGCGCCGCACTCCATGCAGAATTTGCCTGTGTTTGTTGCACCGCAGGAGCATTTCCAGCCGTTTGCTGCGGGTGCAGACTGTTGAGCCGCTTGTTGCTGCTGCATCTGCTGCTGACCCATTCCGTAGAACTGCTGAGCTGCGTTGAATCCGCCGCCCATTGCGCCGCCTGCCATATTCATTCCCATAAAGCCCATCATTGCTCCATTTTCGTTGCCTGCCGCAGTTTCCATAGCGTTTGCTGTTGCGGTTGTCATACGGCCTGCCATCATAAACGGATTGGAGCCATAAGAAGCGGAGTCTTCCATCTGAGAGATTGCCTTCATATCCTCATCAGAGAGAGTAATCGGGTTGAGTGTAATCTTTCCAACGCTCAGTCCCCTGTTTTCTGCCCAGTCAACTTTGAGTGCTTCGTTCATTGCCGCTTTGAGTTCAGTTGCTTTTGCGGGCAAATCTGCCGGATGCAAGCCGAGTGAGGACATTGAGCCGAGTGCGGGCTGGAGAGCATCGATAAACTCTGCTTTGAGTTGCTCGTCAATCTCTTCTCTTCTGTATTCATACTCAACGTTACCGCAGAGTCTTGTGTAGAAAAGAAGCGGGTCAGTGATAAGGTATGT
>JAZQTF010000034.1:0-1089 GCA_045630445.1 Acutalibacteraceae bacterium | reverse complement strand
GCTTGAAATTGTTTCACGTGAAACAATCAGCCTACAACGTCAAATGTAAGAATAGATTTGTCTGTACCCCTGTTTAACTGCTTTATCTTGATTTTAACAGGCTTTTCCCATGTCTTAGGCTCACCGAACACGGCAAACAGTTTCTTTAATGCGCTGAATACGCCCGTTGAAACACACTGGAAACCAATTCCGTTTTCATCAATGAACACCACGCGCGGCGCGGCTACACTTTCACCCGTTTCACGGTTTACACAGTGAACAACTTCAACAAATACATCTTTAAGTGCAATTGTTTCATTAATGCAGTCTTTCACGCGGTTCTGCGGGTTGTTCATTGCGTTGTAAAGCGTTGTCTTTTCCTCCGCTGTTTCTGCGGTCAGTGAACAATAGGAAACACGGCGTGTTGTAAGGTCAGCAACCATTTTTTCGTCATCGTCCATTGTTACAACGTCAGCGGCAACAGGGGCGGCGGGTGTTGTTACCTCCGGCGCGGCAAGGGAAAAAGCGTTTACTGCGCTGTCATCAATTACTGTTGCTGTTGTCTCTACGGTTTCCGGTGTTGTGTTCTTCTGATTTTTCATTTTTAAAATCCTCCATAAAATTTTTATTAAACAGTCTGTCATAAAAATTCAAACTGTTTTTGATTTGTTTTTGTGTGGGCTTGAATTGCCCGTGCCATTTCCGTTTACTCATAAGAGCGGAAATCATCGGCGGTTGCAGTATCAATAACGGTCGCATTTCTTATGAAGTCCTCAACACTCATTTCAAACGTGATGTTTTCACGCTCAATTGATGTTATGCGTATGTCCTCAGACTTGTATATTTTCCCGTTAGTGATGTTTGCAAGAAACAGTCTCACCGCGTTTTTGTCGGTAACTGTTTCAAATGTCGTTGCCGTTTCAAGAATATCTTCTCCACGTACTTTGCCATTATCGACAATGACACGGGCGGCTGTAATTGTGCTGTGCGTTAATGTTTTTCTAATTTTCTTCATTGTACTGTCCTTTCATGTTTCACGTGAAACATTATACATTGTATGCAAGATTCTGCATAAGCGGCGGGGTGTTAACGTCCGCAAAGTCAAACGAT
>JAZQTF010000033.1:0-11843 GCA_045630445.1 Acutalibacteraceae bacterium | reverse complement strand
CTCTTTCAATATGACTTATTTTTTTAGTTGTTGTAACATCAAACTTAATCAAAATAAGAAACATTAACCGTCGTCCTGTCTTTTACTATCGATAGATTGCATACCAATTCTCACTTAGCACAGTGCAATAATAGTTTCCAGATCCAATTTCCATAATTATGCAATGATACCTTTCAGAAGAAGACACAGAACCGTCCCCTGTGTTTTTCTTTATCTTTAGTTTGATGATTGCTTGTCAACACAGGAGAAACGTCCGCTGTCTTTTCGTTTTATCAGATTTTAAGCAAGGCATTCAAAATCAACAAAGAAATACAAAGCAAAACGGAGTTTGTGACAATGTAATCATTTACTTTCTTTTTTATCCTGCAAGCAACTGAAAAGCCTATAATGATCGCCTGAAACAAAATGCCGTATTTTATATAAAAAATTCCAACAAACATAGTCCCAAAATTCAATGTAAGCACCGATGTCATCAGTAGAATAATCCACAGACAAACAAAAAATGAGAGTACACAATTGACAATGGTAAGCACCTTTGTTGTTTTAAGCATAAGTATTCCCCTTACTTATTCAAGAAAGCCGATCTCCCTGAGCGCATTTTCGGCTCTTTCTGACGGGACACTGAATGAGAATATACCACCTTTATCTTTCTTGATCTTTTCCACTTTTGATGTAAGTTCACGTTTCAATGACTCATAATCAACCCTTTGCATATTATTCAGTTCGCTTTTTTTAGCATCAAGCTCTTTATAGAGTCGCGCAAGTTCAGGGATTGCAGCATCGCCAATGACAAGGTTGCCCTGCACGTCAAAGTCCTGCAAAGAGCCATCAAGATAACGGTCAACGTTATAAGACACGATGTGGCCATCAATGTTTGAAAGCGACAATCCTGCAAAGAGAACAACGCAGAGAATCAAACTTACCGCAAGCGCTTTGAACTTCGGCACAAACTGTTTGATAACGATGATGATAAACAACAACGCGAGCAAGAACATAAACCACGTTGCGTACACGCGTTTCTGTGTAAGGCCGTAATAATTGATATACATAATCATTTTTGCAACGGCGGTGCTAATCAGGATAAGGGTAAACACAGAATAAATAATTGTCAGTATTTTAAGCGGTGATGAGGGTTGCTCCGCTTTACGTTTTGTGAAAACAAGCGCAAGAAGAATCACTAAAAGATTGATTACGGAAACTATGCACAATTGGAAAAAGCCCTCTCTTGCATACTGCGCGTAGCTTAAATCTGACGGCAAGACACCTGTGAAGCCGGAAATATAATAATCAAACTGTGAAATGAAGAACACAACGTAAACCAAAAGCAACGGAATTGCCGCAACCATAATTGTAACTGTGGGTGCGATTTTGACGTTGCGGTAAGCATTCTCACACTCCTGCTGAGTGATGAGGTTTTTGCAGATTTTATCCGATGATGAAATAAAAAGACCAAACACATACATTCCAATCGGAATTGCAAAAATCAGGCTGACAATCTGGGAGCCGATATCTGTGAAGCCGAAGATTTTCTCCATAAGATTTGAAAAACTATCATCATAGGAAAGAAGTCCGAGGACTATTGCGGTGGGTATAACCGCAAGTGCAAGACCGAGCAGAATCTTTGAAAAGACTTTTTCGCCACGCTTTGACCTGCCTGAAAACATACCCTTGAAAAGTTGGGAAAAAGCAAAAAACGGAGTAACGAAAATCGCTTTGAAAAAGTCCATTATGATGCAATCGTTAAAGCCTGATTTGATAGGCTCACCTGCAACCGCATAGATAAAGTAACAGTAAACTGCGAGTGAATATGAATAAGCAAAGAAATAAATGAAACTGTTATTTGAAATTATAAGAGAAGCGGACATTGCAACAGCTGACAGTGCAAGAATTATCGGCAAAGGTCTGAATGTGCAGCCCTTGATTTTCAGAAGAATAAAGGTTGCAACGAAGATGAAAACGATAAACAGAAATCCGCCAAGCGGTGTTTCGCCAACGGGAAAAGCACGGCAGAAAAGGTAACCCACAACAAAACTCAACCACGCAAAAACGCTCTCAAGAATCGAAAAATCACGCACCACTTTCGGCTCTTGCTTTGGTGCTATCAGCTCAAAATCAAACTGACTGTCCAGATTGTTAGGATTGAATTCATTCATAACGCACACCCCTTTTAATCTTCAACGTACTCAATAATATCCTCTACCCTGCACTCAAGCGCACGGCAGATTGCTTCCAGAGTTGAAAAACGAATTGCTTTTGCTTTATTGTTTTTAAGCACCGACAGATTGGCAAGAGTTATGCCAACCCTTTCGGAAAGTTCATTCAATGACATTTTTCTTTTTGCCATCATTACATCAAGATTTATAACAATCATAATTATCCCCCATTAAACAGTAAGGTCGTTTTCAGTTTTGATTTCCGTTGCTTCTTCAAGCACATTTTTCATAACTCTCAGGCATAAGCCGAGAAGCAACACACCGAATGCGACAATAAAAGAAAGCTTAAAATATATTCCGATAATGCCAAAAACAAGGCAGACAAAGAAGCAACACCAGGACACCGCACGAATGATTGCAACACTCTGAAATGTGAAAACCTTACCGTTTCGCACACGCATAAGAAGTGCAACCAAAAGACCATCCGCAACCATTCCGCCAACAAGTGCAAGATAAGCAAGGATATGAATAAACACTTTGCTTCCCTGCGTAATCTCTCCCCTGAATCCGATGTTATCAGGAATTCTGATAAGCATTTCAACAAGTGACGGCATCAAAAACAAGCCCACAACACACGCCGCCATAAAGCCGGCACAAAGACCGATTGAAAGAATGATTGACCATTTGCTTGAAATTTTTAACATAAAAAAGCCCTCCCGAGTTATTACTATTCAACTTCATACTACACCCGTTTCGCGTGTTTGTCAATATATTTTTATCGTTTTTCAATAAATATTTATTGCACTTCAAAATATAAAAAACAGAAAAAACCGACAGTCAAACTCTGTCGGTTTTGTTTTTTATTTATTATTTTTAAAAAATGCGGCTGCAATTGCACCTGGTCCTGCGTGAGTACCGATTACACTGCCGATTGGTGTGTAATCAAGTTTTTCCCTGCCCGATTTCCACAACGCTTCACTGTCCTCAATGTATTTAAGAAGTGTTGTGTCATCCAGCCCCGTATATCCGAGTAAGAGCGGTTTTGAAAAATCAACTCCGCCCGATTTTTCAATCTCAACAGCAATCAGGTTGTTGCCCTGCTTTGAGCCACGCGCTTTGCCAAGAAGGACAATTTTGCCATCAATGAGAGTTACAACGGGTTTGATTGACAACAGACCACCCGCAAACGCCGCAGTTTTGGAAATTCTGCCACTGCGTCTTAAATATTCAAGAGTGTCAAGCAACGCGATTACACAGACGTTTGCGCGCTCACTTTCAATTGTGCTTGCAATTGTCTGTGCATCCATTCCACTGTCAGCAAGTTGCAAAGCGTATTCAGCAAGGATGCCCTCACCAATTGCAACGGACAAAGTGTCAACAACATAAATATTATCATACTCCACCGCGGCAATCATCGCACTCTGATATGTGCCTGAAAGACCTGATGAAACGGTCAGCACAACCGCACTTTCACCCGCAGCACTGACGCGCTTGTAAACCTCCTCAAATGCTGCGGGAGTTGCCTGACTTGTTGTTGGCAAAACATCGCACTCAATCAGTTTTTCATAAAACTGTTTATGGTTTATTGTTACGCCGTCAATATATTCTTCATCACCGAAACAAAGAGTCAACGGCACAACGCTCACTCTCTCCTTCACCGCGTCGGTAATATCCGCAGTTGAACAGACAATAATTCTGACTTTCATTTATTTAACCTCCGATTTAAGATGTTGAACTTTCAACTTCTTGATTATACAACAAACTTGTTGAATTGTCAACATCTGCTTTCTTATCAGCAAAAAGCACTGATATACCAACAATCCTACTGTCAGTAGAGTTGATATTCCGTTTTCTCTACCGCGTTGTTTCAAACGGTTTAGTTGTGAAAAGATGAAGTAGGTTGAGTTGAGCGACCTTTGCGTTTATGATCGTTATCGGGCTGAGAAATCCCCCAACACAACTTAACATAACGAAAGGGAGAAATAATCTTGAACATCACAAAAACAAAAATCGTTGCGGACTCATCCTGCGACATATTCAATTTGGAAAACGTTGCGTTTGCAACTGCGCCGCTCAAAATCATCACAACACAAAAAGAATACGTTGACGACCACGAACTGAACGTGCTTGAAATGGTTGACCATCTGCAAAATTATAAAGGCAAGTCAACAACCTCCTGCCCCAATTCTGAGGACTGGATTTCCGCATTTGGCGACGCTGAAAATGTGTTCTGTGTTACAATTACGGGTACATTATCAGGAAGTTATAATTCAGCAATGCTCGCAAAGAAAACTTATGAAAAGGAGCATCCCGACCGCAAGGTGTTTGTGCTTGACTCACTGACAACGGGACCTGAAATGAATCTTATTATTGAAAAATTGCAGGAAATGATTATGTCGGGAAAAGAATTTGACGACGTGTGCCTCGATATCAAAAGATACAGCAAGAAAACAGGACTCATTTTTATGCTTGAATCAATGAAAAACCTTGCAAACAACGGCAGAGTAAGTCCCATTGCGGCAAAGATGGCAGGACTGCTTGGAATCAGGGTTATCGGCAAAGCAAGTGACAAGGGCGACCTTGAATCACTTGACAAATGCAGGGGTGAGAAAAACGCGTTGCAAAACATTATTGAAAACCTGAAAGCACTTGGACTGTCCTATGGCGGTAAGGTAAGGATTGCCCATTGTTTCAACGAAGAAGCGGGAAGAGAACTAAAAAAGCTGATACAGAAAAACTTTTCAAAAGTTCAGGTTGCGCTTTACGAATGCAGGGGTCTTTGCAGTTTCTACGCTGAAAAAGGCGGACTGCTGATAGGTTTTGAAAAGAACGCTGAAATGGCATAACAAACACAAAAAGCAGTTGCATAGACGCAACTGCTTTTTATTTCTATTTATCCAGATTGTTATTTGATGTATTTAATATCACCGGTTTTGAGGAACTTTTCAAAATCCTGCATTGCACTGTATTCTACAAAATAATCAAAAGTACCGCTGCTCTTCAGAAGACCCATTCTGATAACACCGATTCTGTACCCGCCCTGATATTTAAGGAAGGTATCCCCCGACGGACTTGAGCCCATCGGAAGTTTGATTTTTGATGATTCCATAGCATCAATATAATTGTTTACTGTGATTTCCTTGCCTGATTTAATCACTCTTTCAATACCCTCACACAAGATATTTGCCGCTATCCAACCGTACATTGAGCTGGTGTTATTGATGTATTCGTTACCGCCACAATAACTCATTGTATCTGAAGCAAATTCAAGATAAGGCTCAACATCCGTTGCGGACAACCATGTGTTTGAATAAACTGCAAATTTATTTTCATCAGAGAGAGAAGCATATTTATACTTAACATTTGCAATGATTGAGCTTTGAGCAAGTGTACGGGGCATAAAGACGGGTTTATAAACACCATTATCAATCATATACTCAATAACTTTTGACGCTTCTGTGGCGTTTGTTGCGAGAATTACCGCATCGCAATCCGCAATCTGACCGACAGCAATATCAGCATCGGACGCTGACAACAGCTTTGAATTCACACACTCATATTCCTCACCAGCGCTCAGAATCATTGACATTGCGCCATCCTTGAAGCCGATGTTGTCTTCATCACTGTTGAAGATAATTCCGACTTTTCGTGCTGATGAATAATTTTTAAGAAGCTGACCGGCAGTGATATAACCCTCCGTTGTGCAAATCGGAGCAATCGGGAATATTGTTGCGCCGCTACGAAGATAATCAACGTCCGTCATATACAACTCAGCGCTTGAGGACATACAAACCGCAACCAGTCCCGCATTCTTTATGTAATTGAGCACCGAAGTATCCAGTACCGTTGTGTCATCGTTAGCGATGATTGCAAAAACCTTGTCTTCCTCTACGAGTTTCTTTGTATATGCCCGGGAATTATAGGCATCATTCCAGCTATCGTAATGGAAGAATTCAAGATAATAGCCCTGCACACCGTTGTCATAATCTCCGCCAATGCCGCCCTCATAATTGATTTTGTTAAGATAAGACTCAACGCCAAGCATTTCTGCCACTCCGACAGAAGTGTACTTACCTGTTGATGCCGCAGTGCTGCCAATTTTTATTGTACCTTTGTAAGTGATTGTACGCTCTTTTTTATTACCGACTTCGTAAGTATCCTCATCAACATCATAGATGAGAATTGTTTTTGTTGTCGGCTCGTTGATTACGCCTCGTCTTATTATGTCAGGGTCACAATCCTCCGTTTTGGTTGTGGTTGATTCGGGCTGTGTTGTAGTTGTTGTATCAGGCACAACGGTTGTTGTAGTTGTTGTATCCTGAACATCGTTGTCCGTTGTCGGAGCAACGGTTGTTGTGTTGGTGTCAGAATTTGTGGTTGTAGTGTTTCGGCTTGTTGTGGAGGGCATATCCTCATTTTCATCACATCCTGAAAGAACACTCAGGGATGCGACCATTGATATCAGAAGAATGAATACAACTAATTTTTTCATATAAAATCCCCCTTTACCTTGTGACCTCATTATACGATTTTTGTAACGATAAAGTCAAGAAAGGTTACAAGATTGTAACTTTTTGTTTTTATAAAGAAAAATTATAAAATTATTTGAAATAAGGGCATAAAATATTTGGTATTTAATGACAACTGTGGTAAAATAAAGAGGTATGAAAATCATCTGACCCAAAAGGAGTTTTTGAAATGACACAAGAGCAAATTAAAAATATTCTGTCCGTTTCGGACTACGCTGTGCTTTCCCCCACCGCTACGCAGTTTGACATCGCTGCCGCTTGCAACGAGGCAGAGGCACACAAAGTTTCAAGCATCTGCGTTGCACCGTGTTTTGTTGAGTTTGCTGCTGAATATTCAAGCAACATTGACATCTGCACAGTTATTGGTTACCCCAACGGTTACAGCACCCGCAACATAAAAATCATTGAAACACTTGACGCAATCAGATGCGGCGCAAATGAGATTGAGCTGATGATAAATCTTGGTGACGTAAAATCAGGAAACTATGACGCTGTGCTTGAGGAAATCAATGCAGTTGCAGAAATCTGTGACGGCAGAGTGCTGAAAGTGATTGTTGAAACGTGCTTACTTACAACGGATGAAAAAATCAGACTCTGCGAGATTATTTCGCAGTCAAATGCAGATTATATTAAAACATCAACAGGTTTTTCAACAGGTGGTGCAACAGAAGAAGACGTTGTATTATTCAAGAAACATCTTACAAACGGCAAGAAAATCAAGGCTTCGGGCGGAATAAAAACCTTTGAGCAGGCTCAAAGGTTTCTGGAAATCGGTGCTGACCGAATCGGCTCAAGCACACTTATTAAACTTGCAGATAAACTTTAATTCCGGAAGAATTCCTGAATCATATCTATAAAACACTTCTTTGCGATTGAGATGTTGAAATTCTTTGCCCAGCACAGTGCAACCGCTCTTTCGGGAAGCGGCTCATCAATGTTGATTTCAAACAAACTTCCGTCACTGAAATCAACGAATTCACGGGTTACGCAAGACACGCCGAAGTTAATCTTTGCAAAATCGACAAGCAAATCGTGAGTGCCGAGTTCAAGTTGTGGCAAAAGGACAATTCCGCGTTTCAGAAATTCATTATCAACCGCACGCCTTGAGTTTGAAAGTTTTTCAAGCATCATAAGCGGTTGCGACGCAAGTTCTTCTCCGCTGACAACCCTCCCCTTCATATCCGCAAACTTCTCACCTGCGATAAACACATCGTGAATTCTGATGCAAGTCTTGTACATCAGGGCGTCATCGTTAATCGGAGTGTTGACGAATGCAACGTCAATCTTGCCCGATTTGAGAAGTTCAAATGCTTCGGTGCTTGTTTTATTGGTCACAACAATATTGATATTCGGATACTTTTCCCTGAATTCTTTAAGGCAGGGCAAAAGATAATATTTCAGCACTGCGTCACCGGCACTGATTGTCAGACTGCCGGACATCATATGACGCATTTTCTCAACGTTATCCTCCGCAACATCAATCATTTCAAGGGCTGAGCTGACCATTGCGTAAAGTTGCTCTGCCTCCGCGGTGGGAATAACTTTCTTCTTATCCCTTGTAAACAAGGTTACTTTCAAAGCTGTTTCAAGTTGCTTTATTGACTGGCTTACCGCAGGCTGAGTAACGTACAGCTCACGCGCCGCGGACGAAAACGACCCGCACCTGTAAACAGAGACAAAAACTTTGTAAAGATCAAGCGAAACATTCTTCGACATTGTATCACCTCATAAGTAATATTTATGAAATATAAAAGAAATAAAAACTTTACTCATACACGTTATTGTAGTATAATACTTTTGTATTGTCAATAAACCATATTATAAATAATTCATTATTAAATAATTGGAGGAATTCAAAATGGAAAGAACCGTTGGAACAGTTGTTCGCGGCGTTCGTGCTCCCATCATCCGTGAAGGTGACAATCTTGCTCAGATCGTTGTAGACAGCATCTGCAACTGCATCAAAGCAGAAAACATCACAATCGGCGAAAAAGACGTTGTTGCAGTTACTGAAGCAATCGTTGCCCGCGCTCAGGGTAACTACGCTTCCACAGACGACATTGCTGCAGACGTTAAGGCAAAATTCCCCGATGGTCATATCGGTGTTATTTTCCCCATCCTCAGCAGAAACCGTTTTGCAATCTGTCTGAGAGGTATTGCAAAGGGTGCAAAGAAAATCACTCTTATGCTCAGCTATCCCTCTGACGAAGTTGGAAACCATTTGTTTGACATTGATATGCTTGACGAAGCAGGCATCAACCCCTACACAGACGTTCTCACAGAAGAAAAGTACAGAGAACTTTTCGGTCATATCCTCCACCCGTTTACCGGTGTTGATTACGTTGAATACTACGGCAACCTCATCCGTGAGTGCGGCGCAGAATGCGAGATTATCTTCTCCAACAACGCAACAACAATCCTTAACTACACAAAGAACGTTCTCACTTGTGACATTCACTCAAGAGCACGCACAAAGCGTTTGCTTAACAAAGCGGGTGCTGAAAGCGTATTCAACCTTGAGGACATCCTTACCGCTCCCATCAACAACAGCGGTTACAATGACTTCTGCGGTTTGCTTGGCTCTAACAAAGCAACTGAAGACACTGTAAAACTCTTCCCCAGAGATTCACAGGCTTTTGTTGAAAAAGTTCAGAAGATGCTTCTTGATGAAACAGGCAAGACTTTTGAAGTTATGGTTTACGGTGACGGCGCATTCAAAGACCCCGTAGGGAAAATCTGGGAACTTGCTGACCCCGTTGTATCCCCCGGTTTCACATCCGGCCTTGCCGGTCAGCCCAATGAACTCAAACTCAAATACCTTGCTGATAATGATTTTGCTGACCTTTCCGGCGACGCTCTCAAAGAGGCTATCTCACAGAGAATCAGAGAGAAGGACGGCAACCTTAAAGGTTCAATGGCTTCTCAGGGTACAACTCCCCGTCAGCTCACAGACCTTATCGGTTCACTCTGCGACCTTACATCTGGCAGCGGTGACAAGGGTACTCCGATCATTTACATTCAGGGTTACTTCGACAACTATACAAAATAAAACAGAAAGGTCGGGACGTTTGTCCCGACCTCTTTTTTAATCTTTGCAAAAAAATAAGCGGCAGTTAAAAACTGCCGCTAAATTTTATTACTTCAAAAACAACAAGATAACATAAACTGCAATTGCAAGAACGAAGAACAAGACTGCGCAAACCTTTGTAAGTTTTGCAAGTTTTGCACCGATTGATGTTCCGTTTGACTTGCCGAGATAGGACTCAGAGCCACCAGTGATTGCACCGGAAAGACCAGCATTCTTGCTCTCCTGAAGAAGAACAACGAGAATGATGATGATTGAAACTACGATGAGTACTCCACCGAGAATGTACGGAATAACGCCCATATATAAAACCTCCATAAATTTATCAATTTAATACATTTTAGAATTCTAACACATATTAAAAATAAAATCAAGTACTTTTCAGATTAAATCATACAATATTTTACAGTAATTTTTGAGCAGGATATGCAAAAGATAATCTTGCGATATAAATTACTGCGTTTGTATTTACATCGCAGCCGTTATTGTGGGGATGCCCAACAACAACGGCTTTTTTATTTTATTAAAGACTTATCTGCTCCTCACCAAGGTCAGCCGCAGAAAGAATTGAACCCTTTGATGGAAGATTCTTTGACCTGTAACGTGAGGGATTTTCAAACATTCCGTCGCGATAATCCTCAACACTCATTACACGGTGACCTTTTTTGAGACTGACAACAGCAACGCCGAGAGTATCCTTTGCACTCTTTGATGCGATTGCACCTGAATTGAAAAGAACATATCTGCCGTTTGATGTCCGGATTACAAACTCGGCATCCTTCTCAACATATCTGACAGCAACCAACGGTGAGCGGTCAGAATAAGCATTGATAAGTTTTTTACGATTGGTCTTTGTTTCATAGGATGAAGCATCAACCTTTGCAACCTTACCATTTTCAAAGAAGAAGAGCATATAACCATCATACTTTTTAAGTGCAGCCATATAAATACTGTTTTCGCCCTCAGCCATTGAGAGTTTTGATGCAACATAATCACCAAGAACACTTGCTTTTGTGTCATCAAACTGTGAAGCATTGGTCTTATAAAGCTGGCACTTGTCAGTAAAGAACAACAATGAAGTATTGTTGGATGTTTCAATCTGCTGGGTGATAACGTCACCCTCTTTGAGTTTGTGCTCGCCACTCATACGCAATGAAAGCGGAGTAATCTTTTTGAAATATCCCGCAGCGGTAAAGAACAATGTTACGGGATAATCGGGAATTTCTTCCTCTTCCTCATATTCGGGAAGCTCATCCTCGTAAATAATATCAGTCTTTCTGGGCTCGGCATATTTTTTGATTATATTTTCAAGTTCCTTGATGATAATGTTTCTGATGCCCACTCTGCTGTTGAGAGTTGCTTCAATGTCTGCAATCTCTTTTTCAAGATTTTCAATTTCGGAAACCTTGCGGAGAATGTACTCCTTGTTGAGATGACGAAGTTTTATCTCCGCAACAAACTCTGCCTGAGTTTCATCAATGCCAAAACCAATCATAAGGTTGGGAATTACTTCCGCATCCTCATCGGTGTTTCTGATGATTTTGATTGCCTTGTCAATATCAAGCAAAATCTTCTGGAGTGCATATAAAAGATGCAACTGCTCCTTCTTTCTTGCAAGAGTGTATTCAATTCTGCGACGCACGCATGAGGTACGGAAATTTACCCACTCATTGAGAAGTTCTTTTACGCCCATTACCCTGGGCATACCGCCGACAAGAACGTTGAAGTTGCAGGAGAAGCTGTCTTCAAGCGGAGTCAACTTGTAAAGTTTTCTCATAAGTGCATCGGGGTCAACTCCCCTTTTGATGTCAATTGTGATTCTCAGACCATTGATACCTGTTTCATCACGGATGTCGGAAATGTCCTTGATTTTGCCAAGTTTAACAAGGTCAATAACTTTGTCAATAATTGCTTCAATTGTTGTTGTGGCAGGAATTTCGGTAATGTCAATGCAGTTGTTTGCCTTGTCATAGGTGTACTTTGAACGAAGTTTGAAACTGCCACGACCTGTTGAATAGATATCCTCAAGTTCTTTTCCATTATAAATGATGCTTGCACCGCCTGAAAAATCGGGTG
>JAZQTF010000032.1:0-16910 GCA_045630445.1 Acutalibacteraceae bacterium | reverse complement strand
CTGTATTTTTTATACAAAATATAACATTTTGTTTTGGCAATTCGTGACTAACTTACTTTGCCTTTCCTCTCAAAGATAGCGTCACGAATTGAACAAAATGTAGGATATTTTGTAGGTGTTTTTTTCTGTTTGTTGCGTTGTTGCTTCTGCCTTACAACACACAGACAACGCAAAGCAAACGGAAAAAACACCATCTAATTCGGGGGAGTGTGATACGCGCGACCGTTGGGCATTTGCTTTTTGCAGTAAACTATTTTTTTAATTGGTCTTTTGAGAAAGGATAAACTGTAAAAAAGCGAATGGGGGAGCGAGAGAGCGTAGCGAACGAGCGACCAAAACAAACGAATGTTTGTTCGCCCTCTACTTGACTATGTAACACTTTTCGGTCAATGTTGCTTTCAGTTCTTTTTATATATGTATTCGGACACATTTAAAATTTTTGCTTATGGCGATAGATACAAGGTTGTATATTATAAAACTTCTTCTTATTCTAAACGTAAAAATCGCACCGATACTCTTGCGAATTTTTATAAAAATTATGATTATTGTTTTACCGATGAATTGTTATATGAACAAGCCTATGACGCGTTTTTAAAAATTGAACAAAAGAAACAAGTCGTTTCTTTTTCAGATGACACTTTGAAAGATGTCCGATTATCTCAATCTGTTAGTCGCTCAAAATCAAAGGTTTATGAATATGCCCTCTGCAATGATTTTACTTTTTTTTGCACGTTTACTTTATCCGCAGAGAAAATTGATAGATTTGATTTGAAAGGGTTTTCCGTAAAATTCGGTCAGTTTATCCGCAACTATAATCGCAAACGTGCGGAAAAAAATAAAGTGTTTTACCTTGTTGTGCCGGAACAACATAAGAATTGCGCGTGGCATTTACACGGATTACTCGGTGGTTTGTCCTTTGATGATTTGGTAGTAAATGAATATGGGTATTACGATTGGGAAGATTACAGTTCCCGATTTGGCTTTATTTCTCTTTCACCAATTCGTGATAAAAAAGCTTGTTCCGCTTATATTACAAAATATGTTACAAAAGATTTTGCTACTGCTAACCGTGACGCTTTTGGGCATTTGTACTTTGCCTCTCACGGATTGAAAAAACGCGTCTTTGTTCGCTCTGGAAATGCCGACTCTAACACTTTCGCTAATGATTTTGAATTTGAAAATGATTTTGTAAAAATCTCTTGGTTTGACGATGTTGAAAGTGTTGAAAATTTTTTGTTATAACCGAGTTTACTTTTTATGGTTTGTTAATGGAGGTTGAAAAATATTGAAAAGTCAATGGGTTCCGCTTGATGAAATTGGGCATATACTCGCGTCATTGATGCCCGAAAATCGCCTCGCTTGTGAGGTGTCACTTGCTACGGGTTTGCGTATTGGTGACGTTCTTTCTCTCACCACTGAAAAAATTAAAAAACAACGTTTTACAATCAAGGAACAAAAAACGGGAAAAACACGAACTGTGTATCTGCCCGTTGAACTTTGGGAACGTTGCAAAAGAAACGCGGGTCGCTTTTATGTTTTTGAGCATAGATTGAATAGTCGTCAACACCGAACACGTCAAGCGGTTTTCAAAGATTTGAAAAGGTCTGCCGATTTGTTCCGATGTAAAGAACATATCAGTCCGCACTCACTTCGCAAAATTTTTGCGGTTGAAAAATATCACACTACGTGTGATTTGCAGAAAGTGAAAAAACTTCTCAATCACTCGGACGAGGCGGTTACTTATTTGTATGCTATGGCAGATATTGTTTCTAAACGTAAGAGAAAAAAATAAATACTTGCTTTTACTTATAATCTATGGTATTTTGTAATTGTTGAGTATATGTTTGGTGGTGATATTATGAATACTAACCCTATTGCTTATCACGGAAAAATTAACGTTAAACTTTCCACATTGGAAAAGCTGATTGAGCTTATCAACGAGGGCGACACTCTTTATGCAATCGGAATTCTTCGCTCGTTGCTTGATGAAGAATTTAGGACTGAAGTGCGCAAAACAAAAGAATTGCTGTTTTTTCAAATGAAGTATGCGAACACTGTTGACGAACGTGAACGATACCGCAAGGCTTACGAGGAATACATGGCGAACTCCTTGCTTTAACTTTATGTTTTCTAATTGGCCGTACAGTGCACCGCACTGTGAACGCGTCCCACGTGAACGCGTCTATAATTGCGAGGCATAAACAACTTTGTTGTTTTTGCGGAGCAATTACACCACACCCGCAGGTGTGGTAATCTCTGCGACAAGGGGGTGTGAAAAGAACTGAAAGCTACGACGGCGAACAATTAAAACGGTCGCCGTGTATTTACGCCCCCCGAATTATACAAAATATTCATTTTGTATAATTGACACCATAATTATATATCAATATGATTTGTTTGTCAAGGCCTTCCCCTGACAAACAAATCCGGTGATTAACGTATTATCGGGCGCTTATTTTACAATATATAATATAACGAGTTTATTAAAATAAAAATAAAAAGCAATATAGAGAGCAGAAACCTGCTCTCTATATTGCTTGAGAAAGGAAGAATAATTATAAAAGAAAAGATGTAATCTTAATTAATAACAATTGAATACTATCACGAATGCGTTGAAATGTCAAGACTTTTAAGCAAAAAATGTAATGAATTAACGTGTTAAAGCGAATAAAATTTCAATTATATGATGACAAAACAAAATTTGTGTGATATAATACTAAACAATTGTAAATAAACTTTCATAAATAACGGAAGGAACTTGTGTAAAACTTGGTTTTTTTTACACTATGGTGATTAAAATGCTCAACAAACTCGAAGTACAAAAATCAATTGAAAATGGTCTTAAAGAGTGTCTCACACTCGCCTCTTTTGCTCCCGTTGTAAAAAAGGCTGATGAAACATCCGAATTCATTTCAACAGAAGAACTTCTTTCTACAGATGAAAACATGTTTAAGGTTCTTGAAGTTGCAAATGATGCTGGAGCAATAAGAATAATCTGGAACCTTGACAACAAAGATTTCGCTCTTGAATTCTCTGATGATTCACAGGCAAATCCTGACAGTTTCTCAAGAGTTTCTCTTTGGAGATTAAACGAAGAAACATCAGATGAAAAAGACGTTAAGTCAATTATCAATGACTTTGATGACGCAATCAGAGAACGTTTTCTTAAAAGAGTTTCCGTAAGTGCAGACGGTCTCAAAATGCCCATCCCCGTTTCAAGATCCGATGTTAAAAACTCAGGTGCAAGTTTTGACGCAATTACTCTTGCATCAAGATTTGCTACAATCTATCCTGAATACAAAACTTATGTAAAAGAAAACATTGCGCAGTACGGTGGAACATTTCTTCCCAACGAATTCTTTAGCACACACGCTGCGCCGAAAGTGCTTGAAGTTATAAAATACGGCACAAATCAGGAAATCAAGAAACTTGTTGGTATGTTCAGCGAACTTTACGATGACGGTTCAAATGAAGTTCAGCAGATTATCTGCGTTACTCTCCTTGGACAGCTTAATAACGATCCTGCTATGCTCAGCAAGATTGAACCTTATATCAGCGACTCACTCAAGAAAAGCGTTGAAAACGTCAACAAATACCTTGCAAGCGCAGCAGGCAAGAAAAAGAAAGCAAAACTCTTTGGTAACTAATTAAAAAAAGATGCAGGAAATATCCTTAATTGGATATTTCCTGTTTTTTTTATTTTGCATTCAATTTTTTCTTGTGCAGAAGTTTATAAATCGGTTTCGGGAGAAGTCCGACTATCAAAGGTTTAACAACAAACACAATTGTGTAAAAAGGCAATTTAAGTTCCTTAAAAGCAAGGAATTTAACATAAGCCTCATTGATTCTGAATTTGTATTTACGACGGTTGTAAGCGTTGTTATCATCCCTCATCTTATAATAAGCATCAGGAATATTTACACCTTTATAACCATTTTTATACATTTTAATCCAAAGATGATAATCCTCATTACGAAGCAGTCTCTCAGCCTCTGTGTAACCACCAACAGCATTATACGCCTCACGCCTCACCATACACGGTGCATGGCAAAAAGGTGTGCCGTGGATAAAACTCTTCTTTGTAGGATTTTCATTGGGACGATAACTACCCCAATCACCTGTTGCATCAAAATACAGCATACCTGTGCTGACGATTGAAATGTCAGGATTATTTTCAAGTATTTCAATTTCTTTTTCAAATCTTTCAGGAAGCGAAATATCATCGCCATCCTGACGCGCGATATACTTTGTTTTTGCTGCAGCAAGACATTTATTCAAAGTATAATTAAGGCCCATATTCTTTTCATTCTGAAGCAAAATGAACTTCTCAGGATTCTGGTCTGCGTATTTTTTTGCAACCTCATAAGTATTATCGGTTGAACCATCGTCGCACATAATAAGCACCCATTTATCATAAGTCTGTGCAAGCAGTGACTCAATGCTTTCATCCAATGTATCTGCGCAGTTATAGATTCCCATTATTACTGAAATAGTATATTGCCCATCCAATTTATCTACTCCTTAACATTCTGAATATTTTAAACAGATAACTATATAATAAGATTACAAACAACTTCGGGAGGCATTGTATGATTCCATGTGCATATATGAAGTGCATTCACAACAAAGATGCTTGCTGCATTCTGAACGCTGCATCAAAAATAACCAACTCAACCTTGAGCGAAATCAAATGCCTTCACTACGAAGAAAGAAAACCGAAAAAAGAAACGAAACTACCCTCTTCTCTTTGACGCAACAGCTCTGCCGCGGGACACCGGTGGTATATTTCCGTTATCAAGTATTACTTGCGGCATATCATTAAGAAAGAATTTTTCATCAATTTCAAAACCATTTGGCGCTGATTCAATCATATCACGCAAATCATTGCGACGATAATCAGCAGAATGAGCATCAGAAGCAATGAATGATGCAACTTTTTTTCTTACCAATTCACGTGCAAGAGTACATTCAGCACGGGAACTGCTGCCAATAACATTACTCATATTTACCTGAAACAACACTCCCCTGTCACTGAGAAAATTGATAAAATTGTAATCATCCTGCATATACTCATATCTTTCAGGATGAGCAACAATAGGAACAAGACCAAAACTTGTTATTTCAGCAAGATATGAAGTAATTTTATTCGGGGACAATCCATAAAAATCAAATTCAACCAAAATGTATTTGCTTGAATTGAGTGTTAATTTTGTAAGGTCAGCAGCAAAAAAGACGTCATCATTTACATAAACTTCTGCGCCAGGATAGAGTTCCACATCGATATTATAATATTTAAGCGCCTGACGCAACTCTTCAATAAGCACATCTCTTTCACCAAGAAAACTGTCAATATCATCAAGGCAGGAAACGTGAGGGGTAACGATAATTTTATTTACTCCGTTATCTCTTGCAATCTCACAAAGTTTGATTGCTTCATCCATATTCTTTGATCCGTCATCAATATAAGGCAGAATATGGCAATGTATATCAATCACGCTTCTCACTCCCCTTCTTAATAGCATTTTTTACAAGAATCTGTTTTGATAACTTCAAAAACAATCTGTTTGAAAAGAACTTCCATTTTATATTTTTATCAGAAAACTTTTTTCCTTTACGCTCAACTGATATAACCTTGGCAACAACGCTGTCAGCAGAAACAGGATAATCCGCAACCAACTGACCATCACCAATTATTTTCAGGTAACCTTCACCATCAATTGCGTCAATTCTGTGCAAGGCATAATTACCATTACGGCATTTGTACAACACAATATCTCCCCTGAAAAGAGGAGTTATTTTTCGTAATATGACTTTATCTCTGCCGGAAATCAGAAACGGATACATACTGTTTCCTTTTACTGTAATTGAAACATCTTTTCCGCTTTCAAGCATTTCAATCGCAAGAATCAATGCGTTATCTGCCATAATCTACACACCTAAACAAGATATATAGTTACAATTATATATTAAAAGAATTAAATTAACAAGTAGAAAAATAAAAATCCTCCCGAATACTCAGGAGGATTTTTTGTTTTAATTATTCAGCAGAGAAGAATGCAGCGTGAACAGCGCTTACTGCTCTGTCAGCGTCTGCGATATCAATAAGAACGGAGAGTTTAATCTCACTTGTGGAAATCATCTGGATATTGATGTTGTTGTCATACAATGCTTCAAACATTGTTGCAGCAGTACCGGGATGTGTTTCCATACCTGCGCCAACAACTGAAACCTTTGCAACACATGTATCGCAAACAATCTGCTCAGGTGTGAGAATACCGGAGTTGGAAAGAATATCTACTACTGCTTCACCGCAATCCTTTGCAACTGTGAATGTAATATCCTTTGTCTGATCACGTCCAACGGACTGAAGAATAATATCAACATTAATCTTTTTCTTTGCAAGCAAATCAAAAATCTTGAATGCGATACCGGGATTGTTCGGCACCTTCAAAATTGAAACACGAGCAACGTCTGTGTCCTTTGCGACACCTCTGATAAGCATTTTTTCCATAGTAGTAACCTCCTTGACTATTGTTCCGGGAACTCTTGTAAGGCTTGACAAAACCTCTAATTCAACATTGTATTTCTTCGCCATTTCAACAGAACGATTGTTAAGAACCTGTGCACCGAGAGTTGCAAGTTCAAGCATCTCATCGTAACTGATTTCAGCAAGTTTCTTTGCATCTTTAACTTTTCTGGGATCAGCAGTGTAAACGCCCTCAACATCAGTGTAAATCTGACATTTATCCGCTTTCAATGCCGCAGCGATTGCAACAGCACTTGTGTCAGAGCCACCTCTGCCAAGAGTTGTGATATCGTGGAATTTGTTGATTCCCTGGAATCCGGCAACGATAACAATGTTTCTCTTGTCAACTTCATTGGAAAGACGATCAACGTCAATCTTCTTGATTCGAGCACTGCCATAGGTTGAGTTTGTTCTGAATCCTGCCTGCCAACCAAGCAAGGAAACAACGGGATAACCGAGTTTTTCAATAGCCATTGCAAGCAATGCAATTGAAATCTGTTCACCTGCGCAAAGCAACATATCCATCTCACGCTTTGATGCGTTGGGATTGATTTCCTTTGCTTTTGCAATCAAATCGTCAGTTGTGTCACCCTGAGCAGAAACAACTACGATAACGTTGTTGCCCGCTTTGTATGTGTCTGTAACAATCTGAGCAACGTTTGCCACTCTTGCGGCATCGGCAACTGATGAGCCGCCAAATTTCTGAACAATAAGAGCCACGTAATCAAAACCTTTCAAAATATTCTTTTCTCAACTTAATAATCTGTGATATGAATTTTATTAACAATTTCAATTTCTGAAATATCAGACAAAATTCTGTTGATTTCACTCTCTGCCATAACGGGAGTTACGAAAGCGACCTCACCACAAGGTGCGTTTTCTTTCTCAAGGAATCTGACTTTGCCAAAAGCGTTTTCAATAGCAGCAGATGCCTGAGCAACGCTCAAACCTTTTGCATGTGCCCTGACGTAGAGTGAAGTTTCATTTTCAAGATAGTCAGCAACGTAACCGTCATATCCTGCTTCCCAACCAAAAATCTTCTTTTTATTCATATGGTTGATACAGTCAAGCACGTCAGCAACAACAGCGCTCGCTGTGGGAAGTTTACCTGCACCTCTGCCATAGAATACAACGTCTCCGATGGCGTCACCTTTTACGAGAATTGCATTGAAAACATCATCAACACTTGCAAGCTGACTGCCTGTCTTGATGAATGCCGGAGTAACCATTGCAGAAATCTGTCCGTTTTCAAGACGCTTTGCTCTACCGATAAGTTTAATTACGCCACCCCATACAGCAGCATATTCAACGTCATATTCTGTAATCTGTGTAATACCCTGAGTAAACACCTGCTCAGGATAAACGTGCTTACCAAATGAGAGTGAAGCAAGAATACAAATTTTACGGCAAGCGTCAAATCCTTCAACGTCAGCAGCAGGATTTCTTTCAGCATAGCCAAGGTCCTGCGCAAGTTTCAAAGCATCATTGAACGACATCTTCTCTTTGAACATTTTTGTTAGAATGAAGTTTGTTGTGCCGTTGAGAATACCTGCAATCTCATCAATCTCATTAGCAGAAAGACACTGGTTGATGGGTCTGATAATCGGAATACCGCCACCAACACTTGCTTCAAAGAGGAAGTTAACACCCTTCTCTTCAGCGATTCTGAGAAGTTCCAGACCTTTAACAGCAACAAGTTCCTTGTTAGAAGTTACAACGTGCTTACCCGCTTCAAGACAACTTTTAACGTAATCAAACGCAGGCACCAGACCGCCCATTGTTTCCACAACAACCTTTACACTGTCATCATTTACTATCTTACTGAAATCAGTAGTAAATCTGTCACTGTAAGGTGAGTCAGGAAAAGTTCTCAAATCCAATATATATTTAATATCAATTGAATCCTGTTTTGTTTTTTTGGCAAAGTTTTCACCGTGCGTATGAATAATCTCCGCTACACCCGAACCAACTACACCATGTCCCATAATTGCAATATTCATGCCGAAACGTTACATCTGCCTTTCTTTTAAAATTAAAATCCTGTTCCCGAAATCTGCTGAATAGTTTTTACATTCTCAATACCCTTAAGGATTGACAACATTTCATCAATCGGTACTGTAAGAGAATCTATCCGGGCAGTTATCGATACCAACGCGGTGTTCTGAATAGGTAAATTCTGATTTACCGTGAGAATATTTGCACCCAATCGGTAAAGTTCCGCAAGTAGTTGCGACAATACTCCGGGCTTATCCCTGAGGGTAAAACAAATTGTAACTATCCTCTCCGCAGTGCTGTTGTTATAACTATAAACACAGTCTTTGTATTTATAAAAAGCACTTCTTGAAAGTCCGGCAAGCTTTGCCGCTTGTGATGACGACGATGCTGCCCCGCTTGTCAAAAGTTGTTTTGCAAAAATAACCTTTGAATAAACCTCCGGCAACACGGATTCATCAACTAAAACATATCGTTTTTCGTTCATCTTGTGTCCACCTATCAAAAACTATTGTATTGCTTTGAAATACACTTTATGAAGTTTATCACGAAACATTCATTAAATCAAGTCCTTTTTAAAATTATTTTTTATCTTTCGGAATTTTTTAATTAAATCAACTTAACAATAAAGATATAAAGACATTTAAGGGGTGAAAAAATGGAAACTAAAAAGAGATTTCTTATCAATATTACGTATTTTTCTCTGATATTGATAATCGTCTTTGTAGCGCTGAAATATCTTTTCCCTATTATATCCCCTTTTATATTTGCTTTTATTATATCTTCTCTCCTACAAAAACCGATATCGTTCGTTTCTGAGAAAACAAAAATTTCCAGAAAGATGTCAGCAATAATTATAATTGTTTCCATAATCCTTATAATATCAATCGTATTGTTTTTGATTGGAAATACAGTTGCAAACAACATTGAAAGTTTTATATCATTCATCGCAAAGAAAATTGAAAATCTGCCGGCAATACTTGAAAATGTAAAACAAGGAATATTAAATCTTTCGTCAAGACTGCCAAACATCATCAAAACCAAAATTGAAGAATACACAAACAATTTCCTCGAGATTTTTTTCTCATCAGAAAACGGAAGTACAAACTCCCCTATGGACAGTGTTTTTGGATTTGCAAAGAAATTACCATCAATACTTTTAGGAGTTTTAATCGGAATCATATCAACCGTATTTTTCAGTATTGATTATCAGAAAATAACATCATTCATCGTTAATCAGTTATCGCCAAAGCACCAGAATATCTTGCTTGCAATAAAGAAGGTGTTTTTTTCAACGATACTGAAACTGCTCAAATCATACCTGATATTGATGTTTATAACATTCGCGCAACTTGCAGCAACATTTTATCTGATGAAAATATTCAATGTTTATAAAACCGATTATGTAATCCTTATTTCCGCATTGATTGCGCTAATCGATATTGTGCCAATACTCGGCACAGGCGCAATACTGATACCATGGGCAATTTACTCATTGATAACAAATAATATTGCTGCAGGCGTTTTCCTTTTAATCAGTTTCGCTATTATAACAATATCGCGCAATATTCTGGAGCCAAAAATAATCGGCAATCAGGTAGGCGCAAGTCCGGTAGTTACACTTATATTTATGTATATCGGACTTAAATTGTTTGGGGTTATTGGTTTGTTTGTGTTGCCAATAATATTCATCGTCATAAAAATCCTTTCTGATTCGGGAAAAATACGGATATGGAAAAAGCAATAAAAGTTATATTTATCTCCTGCCCTGAATACTGTTTATTAAGAACGACAAAAAAGGAGAGAAAATAAATGGACTTTGTATTATCAAAAGAATCCCTTAAAACCAATGAACTTATTTACAACGGCAACATTCAGCAAAGTATCGATTGCGACATAACCCTGCCCGAATATTGCCCGGATATTCTGAGAATCCTGAAGTGTCAGCTCATTCCACGCGCAAATTCTCACAGCCTCAATTCTGACCGATTAAATATTGAAGGCTCTGCACTATTGAGAATACTCTACATTGATGAAACAGATGCATCAATCAACTCATACGAACAAGTTTGTCCTTTCAACAAATCAGTTGATGTAGGAAATATGTTGTCAAGTAACGCTATCGTTACGATTGACGCTGACATTGAATACGTTAATTGCAGAGCAATAAATCAAAGACGAGTCAATATCAACGGCTCAGTTGTGCTGAAAATCGGAATATCCGCAATTAAAGAAAAACAGATTCTCAGCAGTGCAAGTGGCAAAGGAATTCAGATTAAAACAGAAAAAATTGAAAGTATGTCAATAAAAGGTTTTGCACAAAAAAATATCACAGTTGACGAAACTCTTGAACTATGCCGCTCTGATTATGCAATCGCACAACTGTTAAGATATGATGGCGACGTTATACTGACCGATGTTAAAGTTATAACCAGCAAACTCCTTGTAAAAGGCGACCTTGTTTTAAGAATGTTATACACCGTTGACGACAAGAGCGGCAAAATCGAGTCAATAACGCACACACTCCCGATAAGTCAGATTATTGACATAGACGGAGTTGATGACACTGACAAATGCAAGGTTAATCTGAAACTTTCATCGCTTGATATATCTTTAAGAAGCGATTCAAACGGTGAATTACGACAGGCTGACGTAATTGCAAAAATATCGGTTACTACATTATCCGCTCAGAATGTGACAATGCAAATAATTAAAGAAGCATACTCAACAAAATATAATCTCTGCACAGACAAAGAAACGGTGGAGTTTATTTCTGTAAAAGATAACATATCAGACACTTTCTTGTTACGTGATACTCTTGATGTTGCAAGCGTTGGAATAAACAATGTAATTGATTTGTGGATAAACTGCGTTACTTCAACAGCACAGATGGAATCAAATAAGGTAAAAGTTTGCGGCGTGATTGCGCTATCATTGCTTGTCAGTGACGCATCAGACCAGATTGCATATCTTGAGCGGCAGATTGAATTTGAAAATGTTTATGATATAAACATTGACCATCCAACAAACAAATGCTCTGTCAATGTAAATGTCAATGCAATTGATTACATAGCACATGGTGCGGATAAAATTGACGTCAGGATCGAGCTTAAAGCAGATGTATCCGTTTATAAAATTTATTGCGAAGATATCCTTGTCAGAATTGAGCCGGATGAAATCAGCAATTCACTCAATTCACCATGCGCACTTACGGTTTACTTTTGCGATGAGAACGAATCAGTATGGGACATTGCTAAAAAATACAACACAACAGTTGCGGCAATTATGGAAGAAAATGAACTTGATTGTGATATTATAGAATGTCCTCGGATGTTGATGATTCCAAGTGTATAAACAAATCAAAGGTGCAAAGATAATCAGCAATCTTTGCGCCTTTTTCTCATAAATAGTAATATATTGACTTTTTTGAAAATTTATGTTATTATACTTTTTATCAAAAGAATATATTCCACCTAAGTATCCATTTATAAAAGATATTCGCTTATCTTCTATTTCTTCTAAATGTGTTTTATGTTTTTATAAAGGAGTGGTATTTTATGTTGGAAATCACGGAGGTTAAAATCCGACGGGTTTTGGACGAGCCTAAATTAAAGGCACTTGTATCTATTGTAATCTCTGACGCTATCGCCGTACACGACATCAAAATAATTCAAGGTACAGACAGACTATTTGTTGTTATGCCAAGTAAAAAAGAGCCGAGTGGATTTTTCAGAAACATTATTCACCCACTCAATTCTGAAACGAGAAATTTGCTTGAAGACACAATTGTTTCAGCTTATCTCGATCACATCAACTCTAATGAATAAAAGTTAATAACAAAACAAACGACTTCTTCATAAAATGTAGAGAACATTTATGAAGGAGTTTTTTTATGTTCAAATACACTCTGAAAGGAGTCTTTTATGAACAGCGATATACACACTAACAAAATTTCAGTAATAGGTGGAGATTTACGTCAACTGTATATGATTGAAGAACTTTCCAAAAGTAACAGTGAAGTTTACTCATTTGGATTGCCAAAAAACAATTCTGATGAAATAAACGTATTTTGTTGCAACAGTCTTGAGCAAAGCCTGAGTTATGCTGACAATATTATTCTTCCCCTGCCTGTCAGCCGCGATGACACATACGTAATATCACCTCTGTCATCAGAAAAGATTCTGATTGATGATATTGTTAACATTGTTAAAAATAAGAGTAAAATGATATTGGCCGGTAAGATTTCAGAAAAAGTAATGGATAAATTCACCGAAAACAATATACGCGTAATTGATTATTTTAACGATGAGCAATTAAATATTCAAAACGCAATATTAACCACAGAAGGTGCCATTGAACTTGCAATAAAGAAAACAGAATTTTCGGTGTACAAATCAAAATGCCTTGTGACAGGTTATGGAAGAATTGCAAAAATATTATCAAGAATATTGCTGTCGATGGGTGCGGACGTAACCATTGCCGCAAGAAAAAACAGTGATCTTAATTGGGCGGAAACAAATGGTTATCACACTATAAAAATCAATGAAATATTAAACTACGCCAACAACTTTGATATTATTTTCAACACTGTGCCATCAAGAATTATCGGCGAAGATGTAATATCAAACTTCAATAAAGACTGCTATATCATTGAACTTGCTTCACATCCATACGGAATAGACCAGGAAGCATGCAAAAATCACCAGATAAGATATATCAACGCAGCATCACTGCCCGGAAAAATTGCACCAAAAAGTGCAGGAATAATAATTTGTAAAACCGCTATAAACATCTTCAAGGAGGAAAACAGGTGGAAAACATAAACGTAGGATTTGCTATATGCGGCTCATTCTGCACATTTTCAAAAGCTATCCCGCAACTTGAATTGCTGGCAGAAAAAGGATATAACATATATCCTATAATGTCAGAAACCGCATATAACACAGACACCCGTTTCGGAGCGGCACAACAATTCATAAACAGAATTGAAAGTCTGACCGAAAACAAAATTATAAATACAATATACTCTGCAGAGCCGATTGGTCCGAAAAATATGCTAGACATTCTCATAGTTGCGCCGTGCACAGGCAACTCACTTGCAAAAATTGCTTGCGGAATAGCAGACAGCAGTGTAACTATGGCGGTCAAAGCACATCTCAGAAACCAAAAACCCGTATTGCTTGCTGTATCAACAAATGACGCATTAGGAAATGCAGCAAAAAATATCGGAAACCTTATGAATTACAAAAACATTTATTTTGTACCGATGGGACAAGATGACTACTTAAACAAGCCAAACTCTATAGTTGCCGACTTTGACTATATATATCAGGCAATGCTATCAGCACTTGATGGCAAACAATATCAGCCAATGATATTGCCGCCAAAGAAGTCTGAATAATATGCACGAAAAAAAGCCGCTGAATCAAATGATTCAACGGCTTTATATATTTTAATCGCACTCCTTATCATCTTCATCGTAGACGTTTTCCGGTTCGTCCTTTTTAGGTGCGCGTGTAAAACAAGCACTTATTACAACTGAAACAATTGCAATACTCATCATGACGGCTACCATAATCTCGTTTTGATATATATCATAAGCTGCTTCATGCGGGGTAATATCCGAATATGCATAAGATTCTGTTGACGTTGTTGATTGTGTGGTGGTTGACTTTTTGGTTGTTGTGGTTGTTGTTTTATTACTTGATGACGGTTTCTTGTTTGAAGAACCTGATGACGACGGAGATGATATCACTTCACTTCCGACAAAACAATCGTATGACTTGTTAAAAGAAAATCCCTGAACATTTTCATAATCTTCAAGTCCGTTTGTAAGACCGCAACCGACTTCTAAACACAAAGAATCACCATTACTGAACACGTCGCGTTCAGCAGTAAAAGCAAACTCAATATAATAACCGAATTCATCGCCGCCGCTTGATCCCTCAACGGAAATATAAGAATTACCAGTAGAATAAACAGCGTTCTCTTTTGGAACAAAAACAATGTAAGCACTGTTTTTCTCATAATTCAGAGTAATCTTTATAAAAAGATTGAGTTCACCCTCATTGACACCTTCAAACAATATTGAACCATATATTTTGTTCTTGTATTGCAAAGTACCCATTGTTGCGCTGTCAGCAATATCAGAATTATCAGATAATGAAACTCTTGTGCTATCCATCCAGGCAAACTCATTGTCACGGCCATCGATGATAATTTCAGGGTTTTCATCAGCAACCGCAATATTAAAAGCGAAAATGTTAAACGTGAAACATACAACAATGCAGACTGCCATAATCAAAGAAATCAGCATCTTAAAATTGCTCTTTATACTCAAATGAATCAAACCTTTGCAAAAAAATATCAGAAATAAAACATAACACACCGTATAAAATATACTACACGGTGTGTCACAAATCAACATATTTTATTGTTTTATTATCTTTTCGACAAATTTAAGCAAACATTCTCTGTCATTAGGCACGTCTTCATTTATAACGCTTTTTAATACGAAATCAAGGATTTCACCTATCATTCTGCCTTCTTTTATTCCCAATGCTTTAAGGTCATTTACGTTGATATTTAGCGTACGCAAAGATAAACAAGCGCAATCGCGCTCAATCTTGTCAACAATTGCATTCAACCTGTCAAGATGTGCGCATCTTTCAACGTGCACATGAGGTGCCTGAGCAAGATTGTCACAACGTTTTATTATCAACAACGTACGCATATCTTCAAAAGAAAATCTGGTCAGCAAACGTTTAACCGCTTTTTCTGTTTCATCAATCAATCTGTCATGGTATTTTACGAAATTGCAGACTTTTTCTTTTGTAAAGTTATCCGTTTTGAGACGGGTTAAAACAGCCTCTGCTATTTCCTCACTTTTCTTTGCATGGGTATAAAAATGACCAATGCCATTCTCATCTTCTGAATAGACATAGGGTTTTCCTATATCGTGAAAGAAAAGACTGAGTCGTATTATTTCATCATACGGTGCATTATTTATAGCGGTCAACGTGTGTTTATATACATCATAGCAATGATATGGCGTATTCTGCTCAAAATTGACCGATTTAAGCATTTCAGGAATAAAAACGCCAACTACATCGCTGTACTCCAAAAGCACATTATAAGCGTTTTTACCGCAGATTAACTTCTTGAATTCAATCCAAATTCTTTCAGCAGACACATTCAATATCAACTCTTTGTTTCTGTGAATACTGTCAGAGGTTTCTTTTGATATCTCAAATCCAAGTGTAGAAGCAAAACGAAGTGCCCTAAGGATTCTTAAAGCATCCTCACCAAAGCGTTTGTCCGCATCACCAACACATGTTATAACACCATTTACAATATCCTCTCTGCCCGAAAACAAATCAACAAAACCACTTGTGGAATTGTATGCAATTGAATTTACAGTAAAGTCTCTGCGCTTCAAATCATCCTCAATACTTGTTGAAAATGCTACGGACTCAGGTCTGCGATTGTCCTGATATTCACCATCAATACGATAAGTTGTTATCTCAATATTTTCACCATCAACAACCAATGTTACTGTCCCATGTTTCAGCCCGGTTTCGATTATCTTCTCGTTTTCAAAACACTTTTTGACCTGTAAAGGTGTTGCACTTGTCGTTACATCATAGTCATGCGGAGTGATTCCCATAAGGAAATCACGGACACAACCACCAACAATAAACGCTTCAAAACCGTTGGTGATAAGGGTAGATATTACTCGTTCAATTTTATCAGGAAGAATAATATTCATACCCTATTCCCCTTCTGTTGTCAACAAAATTCGTCTTGACAAGTCATAATACTTTACGGAATTTTCTTTCATTTCTTCAGACTTTTCCATACCTTCAGCAATCTTTCTTATAACCGCCGATTGATTCAGAATATATCTTTTTGACACTTCATTTTTATCAGGATTCACCTTGCCGACATATAAAAATACATCGTCATATTTTATTGGTTTTCCAATGAATTTTACGGAAATTATTGTGTAAAGTCTTTCGCCTTCACAAACAACACATTCCTCAATTATATCGAATTCGTTATCACAAAGGTACTTTCTTAATTCATTCGCACGCGTCATTGGCTGTAAAAGCAAATGCTTGTCAGGGTTTTTCAACCACTTGGCATCATTGATAATTGCAGAAATCAACTCCCCGCCCATTCCTGCGATAATAACATCATCAACCTGGTCGCCATCAACACCATCTAACCCGCCACAATGTACAAGTTGTATTTTATCCTCGCACTGGTGAGCGATTATATTGCTTTGAGCATTTTTTATCGGACCTTCATTTATATCACTGGCAATAGCAAAAGTTGCTATACCTTCCGTCACTAAATACAATGGCAAAAAGGCGTGGTCGGTGCCTACGTC
>JAZQTF010000031.1:0-8153 GCA_045630445.1 Acutalibacteraceae bacterium | reverse complement strand
CGCTCGCAAAAAAGGCGGGAAAGGCGGTGATGGCAAGTGATTTATCTGCTTTTGTTTCTTGAATTTTTCAAAACAGGTTTGTTTTCAATCGGTGGAGGACTTGCTACTATCCCGTTTTTAAGAGAAATAGGGGAGAAGCATGGTTGGTTTACCACCGAAAATCTTGCCGATATGATTGCTGTTGGTGAATCAACACCCGGGCCGATTGGTGTTAATGTTGCAACCTATGCGGGTTATAATGCGGCAGGAATATCCGGTGCAATTCTTGCAACCCTGTCCCTTGTGTTGCCGTCCGTTATCATTATTTGCATTGTTGCAAAGTGCCTTGTTAAGTTTAAGAATAATTTTGTGGTAGAAAGTGCGATGTATGGTCTTCGTTCTTCTACTGTAGGACTTATCAGTGCTGCAATATTTGGTATTCTTGTAATGTCTTTGTTTGGCGGAGCAAGTCCCGCGTTAAATACCCTTGATATTTCAGCGGTTATCCTCTTTGCTGTGTCAATTGTGATTACCGCGGTATTCAAAAAACTTCATCCGATAGCGGTTATCGCACTTGGTGCTGCTGCGGGAATAATTTTAAAATTATAATTATCAGCGGACGGACTTTATTAAAGTTTCGTCCGCTTTGTCATATCATCCTTTTCTTTCAGCATATAGATTATACGGATAATAAAACGAGAGGGATGAAACAAATAATGAAAAAATATCTGCCGGAGGGCATGAGACTTAAAAGAGAAGAGAATATTTATGCAATGACTTCACCGATTACATTGAAAGAGGCTATGATATCAAAACAGATTCTGGAGGCTCGTACACTTGTGTGTGACAGTGACCATAATCTCCACGTTGACCTTGGTTGTATGCGTGGTATTATAGAGCGTAATGAGGGAGCAATAGGTATTGAAGAAGGTAACGTCAGGGATATTGCGCTCATTTCCCGTGTTAATAAACCGGTTTGTTTTTATGTTGTCGGTTTTATGAAAGATATTGACGGAAACATCTGTGCTAAACTCAGCCGAAAGAAAGTGCAGATTGATTGTATAAACGATTATCTTTCAAAACTCCAAGTTGGTGATGTGATAGATGCAAGAATAACTCATATTGATTATTTCGGTGCGTTTGCAGATGTTGGCGCAGGTGTCAGTGCGTTGTTGCCGATTGATTCAATTTCAATTTCAAGGATTCCGCATCCATCCGAGCGTTTTGTGGTGGGTGATGCGATAAAAGCGATTGTAAAGAAAGTTGATGAGCAGGGAAGGATTACCTTAACGCATAAGGAGCTTCTTGGCACATGGGAAGAAAATGCAAGTATGTTCAGAGTCGGAGAAACCGTTGCGGGCATTGTCCGCTCAGTTGAGGATTATGGAGTGTTTGTTGAACTTACTCCAAACCTTGCAGGCCTTGCGGAAGTGTCGCAGGGAATCTGTCCCGGTCAGCATGCCGGTGTTTACATAAAAAGCATTATTCCTGAAAGAATGAAGATTAAATTGGTGATAGTTGATGCTTTTGATGCAAACTATAAAAACGATAAAACAACTTATTTTTTCAAAGGCAAACACATTGATTATTTCAGATATTCTCCCGCTTGTTGTAACAGAGTGGTTGAAACTATTTTTGAATAAAATAAATTAAATATTGAAAAAACTCCTGCTTTATTTTATAAGGCGGGAGTTTTTTATGTAGTAAACGATAAACAACACTGTAAACGTTGAAATAAGATGCATTTTAACTTCATAATTTTCAATATTTTGTATTTACTTTTTAATAAATTGATGTTAAAATATATCTTATGTTTGGCAAATTATAATTAGGAGTGTTAATTATGCTGTCTAATAAAGAAAAGACAATGGAAAAAATAGTTGCTCTTTGTAAGGGCAGAGGTTTTGTGTACGCTGGTTCTGAAATTTACGGCGGACTTTCAAACACATGGGACTACGGCCCGCTTGGTGTTGAACTCAAGAATAACGTTAAACAGGCTTGGTGGAGAAAGTTCGTTCGTGAAAACAAATATAACGTCGGTATTGACAGCGCGATTCTTATGAATCCGCAGGCTTGGGTTGCTTCAGGTCACGTTGGCGGTTTCTCCGATCCTTTGATGGATTGTAAGTCCTGTAAGACTCGTCACAGAGCAGACAAACTTCTTGAGGATCTTGGTGTAAATCCTGCTGGTTGGAGTTTTGAGCAGATGACTGATTACATCAATGAGAACAACGTATGTTGCCCTGATTGTGGAGAGCATAATTTTACAGATATCCGTAAGTTCAACCTTATGTTCAAAACATTCCAGGGTGTAACAGAGGATAGCAAGAGTGAGATTTATCTCCGCCCTGAAACCGCTCAGGGTATCTTTGTTAACTTTGCAAATGTTCAGAGAACAACAAGAAAGAAGCTTCCCTTCGGCGTTTGTCAGGTTGGTAAGTCTTTCCGTAATGAGATTACTCCCGGTAACTTTGTTTTCAGAACAAGAGAGTTTGAGCAGATGGAACTTGAATTCTTCTGCAAACCCGGCACAGACCTTGATTGGTTCAAATACTGGAAAGATTACTGCTACAATTGGCTCTTGAAACTCGGCATCAAAGACGAAAATATCAAGTTGCGTGACCATGAGCAGGAAGAACTTTCTCATTATTCAAATGCAACAACTGATATCGAATTTATGTTCCCGTTTGGTTGGGGTGAACTCTGGGGCATTGCTGACAGAACAAACTTTGACCTTACTCAGCATCAGACACATTCAGGCAAGAGCCTTGAATACTTTGATCAGGAAAGTAATGAAAAGTATATTCCTTATGTTATTGAGCCGTCACTCGGCGCTGACAGAGTAACTCTCGCATTTATCTGTGAGGCTTATGATGAGGAAGTTGTTGACGCTGAGAAGAACGATACAAGAGTTGTTCTCCACTTCCATCCCGCACTCGCACCCATCAAAGCGGCTGTGTTGCCCCTTTCCAAGAAACTCAATGAGGGCGCAGAGAAAGTTTATGATGAACTTGCAAAGCACTTTATGGTTGAATTTGATGACGCTGGTTCAATCGGTAAGAGATATCGTCGTCAGGATGAAATCGGCACACCGTTCTGCATTACTTATGATTTTGACACAGAAAATGACGGTTGCGTCACAGTTCGTGACAGAGATACAATGGAGCAGGTAAGAATCAAGATTGAAGATCTTACTGCTTACATCTCCGAGAGACTTGAGTTCTGATTATTTTTTCATAAATATCAAATAATCTATTGCCAAAATATTGTTTTCGGGTTATAATACCAAAGAACAGTATCTGGAGTTACAATTTTATATTTGATTGTTGTCCGATGACATAATCGTAGTTTCGGTCATGCACCGTGTGGGTCCTGTGCGATGAGGCACTGTGAACCATGTCAGGCGGGGAACCGAGCAGCATTAAGCAGCCAGCATCATGCGCCACAGTAAGCCTATGCGGTGTATGACCGAGACTACGACGTGTTGTCGGATTTTATTTTTTCGGAAAGGATGAACTGTTGTGTACAGAGTGCTTTACAGAAAGTGGAGACCTAAACTTTTCTCTGACGTTGTCGGACAGGCTCAGGTTACCGTTACTCTTAAAAATGAAATTGTTTCTTCGCGTTTGTCACACGCGTATCTTTTCATCGGTTCAAGAGGAACGGGAAAGACAAGTTGTGCCAAAGTGCTTGCAAAGGCAGTAAACTGCCTTAATCCTCACGATGGTAATCCTTGCAATGAGTGTGAGATTTGTCAGGGAATTGACAATGGCTCAATCGTTGACGTTGTTGAGATTGACGCTGCAAGTAACAACCGAGTTGACAATATCCGTGATTTAAGGGAAGAAGTCAACTACAATCCTATCAAAGCGAAATATAGAGTTTATATAATCGATGAGGTACATATGCTCACAACCGGCGCATATAATGCCTTATTGAAAACTCTTGAAGAGCCGCCCGCTCACGTTATCTTTATTCTTGCAACTACTGAAGCGCATAAAGTTCCTGCAACAATTCTCAGCAGATGTCAGCGTTTTGATTTCAATCGTATAACACCTGAGGATATTTCACGCAGACTCAAATATGTCTGTGAGCAGGAAAAGTTCAGCATTGACGATGCTGCGGCTTTACTTATTGCTCGTCTTGCAGATGGTGCGATGAGAGATGCGCTTTCAATTCTTGACCAATGTGCCGGTAAATGTGAGAATATCACTGTTAAATCAGTTTCCGAAACGGTTGGTCTTATTGGCGAAGAGCATCTGTTTGAGATTTCAGACGCAATATATGAAGAAAACACACAGGCGCTTCTTTCCTGTGTTGATGGTTTATATAATCGTTCAATGGATATGGAAAGACTCTGCGCTGAACTTTGCAATCATTTCAGAAATTGCCTGATTTGTAAAGTTTCAAAAAATCCGCAGACACTTATCACATCAACTGCTGATGAGATTGAAAGGTATCGTGCACTGGCTTCAAAGTTTACCGCGTCACAACTTTTATATTTCCTTGATAAAATCAGACAGACGCAGGATAAACTTAAATTCAGCCTTAACAGACGTGTTGATATGGAGGTTCTTTTCATAACGCTTTCAAGGCCCAATTTCAGCACAGATACATCAGCAATTATTTCAAGAATTGAAAACCTTGAACGTTCAAGAAATTCCGTTGCAAATATTGCTCCGCAGGTTACATCGGAGCCGGTTGCAGTTAAAACTGAAACAACAACCGTTCAGGTGAAAGCACCTGCTGAAAAGGCTACTGAACAAATTCAGCAGCCGTGCGCTGATGTCAGTGAGCCTGTTAAAACCGAGAAACCAAAAACGGATGCGGAAAATTCTGAAAACATACCGTTTGACAACTGGCCTGAAGTGCTTGAAGAGATCAAAAAAATCAACAAAGCACTGTTTACAGTTATGATTGGTTCAAAAGCGTATATCAGAGGAGAATATCTTTTGATAGACGTTGCAAATCCCTCATTCAGGGATTATATTAAAAAGAACAACCTTGTTTCTGTGATAGTAGATTCCGTTTATCAGGTCTGCCGTATCAGGTACAAGATTGGTATTTGTAAAAACACTTCCGATGATCAGCCTGCACAACCGGCAGAGCCAACTGATCCTTTGAGCGGTTTTTTAAGTAACGCAAAGAAAATCGGATTTGATATAAAGTTTAAGTAAAAAGGAGTAGTTTACAATGAAAGCAAGATTGCCTCAGGGTTACGGTGGCGGTGGCGCCAACAATATGAACGCAATGATTAAGCAGGCACAGAAGATGCAGGAGGATATGGACAATATCCGTAAGGAACTTGATGAAAAGGAGTATTCCGTTTCTGTTGGTGGCGGTGCAGTTGAAGTTACCGCTAATGGCAAACATCAGGTAACTGCAATCAATATCAAGCCTGAAGTGGTTGACCCCGATGATGTAGAGATGCTTGGCGATTTGCTCATGGGAGCAATCAACGAAGTAATGCGTAAGGTTGACGAAGATGCAGAGCAGGAAATGGGAAAGGTGTCCGGAGGGTTTAATATTCCGGGATTGTTTTAATGTCTTACGAAGTACCGGCACTGTCAAAACTTATTGAGCATTTTGAGCGTATGCCGGGAATAGGCAGAAAGACCGCTCAGAGAATGGCTTTTTATGTTCTCAGTCTGCCACAGGAGCAGTCAAATGAATTTGCCCAGGCAATTTCAGAGGCTTGTAAAAAAATACACAGATGTAAAATATGCCAGAATATAACTGATTGCGAGGTTTGTACCGTCTGTACGGACAAGTCTCGTGATGAGTCTGTTATCTGCGTCGTGGAGGATGCAACAACAATGCTTGCGATTGAAAAAACACGCGAGTTCAATGGCTTGTATCACGTGCTTCACGGTGTAATATCCCCGATTGATTCAATCGGTCCTGAACAACTTACGATAAAAGAGTTGTTGCACCGTCTTAATGGTGAAACTGTGAAGGAAATCATTATGGCAACCAATCCCACCGTTGAGGGTGAGATGACAGCCGTATATATTTCCAAGTTGCTTAAACCGCTTGGCATAAAGATAACACGTCTTGCTTACGGTGTGCCCGTAGGTGGCGAACTTGAATATGCCGATTCAGCAACTCTTTCAAGAGCGTTGTTCGGAAGAAATGAAATTTAGTTTATAAGGAGTGATTATTTTGGCTAAACAATCAGTTAAAATTATTGCTCAGAACAAAAAAGCGTACCATGACTATTTTGTTGTGGATTCTTTGGAGGCAGGCATTGAACTTTGTGGCACAGAGGTCAAATCTTTGCGACAGGGTAAGGTTAATCTGAAGGACTCATGGTGCAATGTAGTTGCTGGAGAAATGTTTGCAAACGGAATTCATATCAGTGCATATGAACAGGGCAACATTTTCAATAAGGATCCTTTAAGGGTACGAAGACTTCTTCTTCACAAAAAGGAAATACTCAACCTTTACGGCAAGGTAAAGCAGGAGGGGTACACTCTCATTCCTCTCAAACTGTATTTCAGCGGTTCAAGAGTTAAAGTCGAACTTGGAGTCTGTAAAGGTAAGAAGAATTATGATAAGAGAGAGGACATGGCAAGGAAGGCTGCTAACAGAGAGATTGAACGTACAATGAAAGAACGTTTGAAGCAGTAATCTTTGCTTAATCATAAGATGAAGATTCTGATTTTCTATCAATATTATCTGCCAAAGAATCTTGGCGGAGTCAACAGATTCAATCAACTCGTTTCAAAATGGCTTGAAGCGGGTATTGATTGCACTGTTGTGTGCAGCAAGCGCAGTCAGTTTGGAATGAAAATCGAGTCCGGCAGTGAAGAAGAGTTCCCGCAGGGTGAAAATTACGGAAAACTTAAAGTCAAAAGGGTAATGCCGCTTGGTGGCAATAAAGGCAATTTTTTCAGCCGTATGCTTTCTTACGTCAGTTTTTCCGTATATTCTTTTTTGGTCGGGCTTTTTGAGCGTAACGTGGATGCGATTGTTGCGTCCTCGCCACCGCTTACAACTGCCGCTACAGGCTTGCTGTTAAGGTTTTTCAAGAGAAAACCCTTGATATTTGATGTTAGAGATCTGTGGCCGAAATGTGCCGTTGATCTTGGCTTTCTGAATAACAAACTTGCAATAAAATATAGTTACAGTCTTGAACGCCGTGCTTATAAAAAGGCGTCCCTGATTTCTGTTGTGACTCCCAAATTCGTTGAATACTTAAAGGAGAACAATGTTGAGGAAGAAAAGATTGTTTATGTGCCTAATTTTTCCTGTGATATTTCTGATTATTCTCTTGAAGAAACACAGCATTTCAAAAAGGCATTAGGTCTTGAAAACAAGTTTGTTGTCGGATATTTTGGCAATCATGGCCACGCTGCAAACCTTATGCAACTTCTTGACGTTGCTGAACTTTTTATGAAAAACGGTTCTGATGTCAGTTTTATATTGGGCGGCGCAGGTTATAAGAAGGCTGAAATAGTTGACTACGCTGACAAGAAAGGTCTTACAAATATCATATTTGTACAGAATCTTTCGAGAAGTGATGTTCTTAAATATGTTCGTGTTTGTGATGTATGTACAACTCCGCTGCTTGCAAATGAGAGTATGAAAGCGGTTTATCCGTCAAAGGTGTTCACTTATATGGCGTGCAGAAAACCGATTGTACATACGGCTGACGGTGCTTGCAGGGAACTTATCGAAAGCGCAGGATGCGGTGTTTATTGCAAACCGGATTCACCACAGGAAATGGCTCGTATAATTACGCAGTTGATGAATGATGAAGATCAGAGATTAAAAATGGGTAAAAGCGGTTATGACTATCTTGTAGAAAATTTTCATCCGGATGATATATCTATGAGGTATCTTAGCGCTATAAAAAATACTATTCAGAAATAAAGGAGAATATAAAATGGTTGTTAACAGAGAAACAAAAATAGGCGATATCCTTGATTTTAACAGAGAGACTTCAGTATATTTTCTTGAGATGGGAATGCATTGTCTTGGTTGCCCGTCTGCAAGAAATGAAACTATTGAGCAGGCTTGTCGTGTCCATGGTGTGTCTGTTGACGATTTGATTGCTCGTATCAATGAGCATCTGAACAAATAAAATGAAAAATATTGAACTTACTCCGAGATTAAAAACAATAGCGGATATGGTTCGTAGAGGCGTGAGAGTTGCCGATGTCGGCACCGAC
>JAZQTF010000030.1:0-3143 GCA_045630445.1 Acutalibacteraceae bacterium | reverse complement strand
TAAATCAACTAAATGAATTTTATGATAATGTAACTGTGGATGGCTACGTTATAATGCCGAATCATATTCATATTATGTTGTTTGTGCATGATAACGGGGCGTCAGGGATGTCGCCCCCTACAAGCACCCCGCAACATTCGGCGGTGTCACGGTTTGTTTCAACATTCAAAAGATTCTGCAATAAAGAGTGCGGTGAAAATATCTGGCAGAGATATTTTAACGACCATATCATCAGGAATCAGGATGATTACGACAAGCATATGGGATATATTTGTGAAAATGTGATTCGTTGGAAAAGTGACAAACTATACGTTGAATGATACGGAATCAGTCGGGAGCGGTTTTGCTGCCGACTTTTTTATTTTGATTGAAAAACGCAACGACACACGGTCGTTCCCTACGAAAAGATTTTGATTTTTACTTATGACACGGAAAGTGTCGCGGTGTTGAGCGGAAGTTTCTTTATTCTACCGATTGTTTCTGTTAGAGTGTAGGTGTTGAAATCAAATCGGGAGGAATGAAAAATGAAACGATGTGGGAAAAGGACGCTGGGTATTGGAGTCGGACTGCTGGCGGCGTTTGTCTTGTGGACGGTGATGATAATTTTCATCGATGTGCAGGCGGTTGGCGCGGAGGGGTCAAGCGTCGGGTTTGCAACGTTTAACTCGTGGTTTCATTCGCTGACGGGTGTGCATCTGACGGTTTACGTAATCACTGACTGGGCGGGACTTGTGCCGGTTGCGGTGTGCTTTGCGTTCGGCATTGTCGGATTTTGTCAACTTGTTGCACGCAGAAGTTTGCGCAGGGTGGATTGCGATATTCTCTGTCTGGGGATATACTATATTATAGTAATATCGGGTTATCTTCTTTTTGAGATGATACCTGTAAACTGCCGGCCGATTCTCATTGGCGGATTTCTGGAGGTTTCCTATCCGTCATCGACAACACTGCTTGTGCTGAGTGTTATGCCAACGCTCAGTTTTCAGGTTGAAAGACGAATTAAAAACATCTGCATCAAAAGGATAATCAACGGATTGAGCGTTGCGTTTTCGGCGGGAGTTGTGATTGGCAGGCTTGTGTCGGGAGTGCATTGGTTTACGGATATTGTTGGCGGAGTGCTGCTGAGTGCCGGTCTTTTTTGCTTATACAAAGGCACGGTTGTGCTGATGTGTGAGGATTATCAGGGGGATGACAATATGGAATTTTGCGAAAAATTGCAGAGTCTGCGTAAAAGCAGGGGAATAACGCAGGAAGAATTGGCGCAGGCGTTGTGCGTGTCGCGCACTGCGGTGTCAAAATGGGAATCGGGCAGAGGACTGCCGAGTATTGATTCGCTGAAAGATATTGCGGAATATTTTTCGGTGACGATTGATGAATTGTTATCGGGTGAGAAACTGCTTTCAATCGCGGAGAATGAAAACAAAACAAACATCCGCAATCTGTGCGGATTGCTTTTCGGAATTGTTGACCTGCTGTCGGTGCTGCTTATTATTCTGCCGCTTTATCCGCAGGTTACGGGCGGGGGAATTTTCTCGGTCAACCTGTTTGATTACGTTGGTGGCACAGGGGTTGAAAGGCTTGTCAGCCTTGTGCTGTTCAGTGTGATGATTGTGCTTGGAATCGTCAGGGTTGTGATGGCAAAAAGGAAGAAAGACGGCAGAATGGTTATGGACATTTCAATGGTGCTTGGAATCCTGACGGTGCTTTTCCTTGCGGTGACGCGTAAGGTTTACGTTGTGACGGTTGCGTTTCTGCTCCTTGTTGTGAAAGCGGTTTTATTATTCAGGAGTGCTGAAAAAAGTCATAAATAGTGTTTTGAAGTACGGTTTTTGGGACACACGATGTGTTACAATAAAGCCATAACAGGTGGAAAACCTGAACTTCATTATGATTATTTGTGGTTGTTGACATATACTTTCCTTTCTTTTCTATTTTCGGCAGGACGCGCTTATCTTAATTGATGGGCGCGTTTTGTCGTCTGTGCGGGGTAGTTGCGATAAGGAGTAAGATGTGATATACTTGCGGTGAATCTGATTGAAACGGAGAATTGCGATGAATAGCGTGATAAGAGTGATGAATGAGGGAGATAAGGCGCAGGTGCTTTCAATGATGAGAGCGTTTTACTCATCGCCTGCGGTTTATACAAACGGCTCGGAGGAGATTTTTCTCAACGATATTGAGCAGTGTGTGGGTGACAATCCGTACATTGAGGGTTACGTTTTCTGCGACGGTGAGGAGATTCACGGTTACGGAATGATTGCAAAAAGTTTCTCAACGGAGTTTGGCAAAAACTGCATCTGGATTGAGGATGTTTATGTAAAGCCCCATTATCGCGGCGCGGGAATCGGCACGGGATTTCTCAGATTCATCGGTGAAAAATACAGCGGTTGTCTGTTGAGGCTTGAAGTTGAGGAGGATAACAGGTACGCGTTGCGCGTTTATGAAAACTGCGGCTTTGAAGTCCTGCCCTATATGGAAATGAAGAAATAAAAAGAGCGGCGTGGCTATAATGGCTGCGTCGTTTTTTGTAATGATGTGAAGATGTTTTTTATAAACCAAAATCTTATCTTAGGGGGCGACGTCCCGCAGATTTATGTGTAAACTATCGGCAACAACGTAGGGGAGAATTGTGTTCTCCCGCTTGATTTTCCCGACATCTTGACGGACGGCCAATGGCCGCCCCTACACACTAAATTACAATCTTGTTGTAGGGGGCGACGTCCCCGACGCCCCGTAGATTTATGCAGAAACTATCGGCAGCATCGTAGGGGCGGATACCATCCGCCCGTTGATTTTCCGCAATCTTTGGCGGGAGGATAATATCCTCCCCTACGCACACAGTTAAAGCCAAACAGTATAAAGCCTTCCTCTTGAGGGGAAGGTGGCAACCGCAGGTTGACGGATGAGGTGTAATAATGAAAATGCTTTATCGGGAAAACACACATTTGTTTCAGTACGTTTATTCGGGGCGTCGAGGACCTCGCCCCCTACAATGCTAATCTTAACTCTTACCCGTAAGGAACGACCTGTGTGTTGTTCCGTTTTTATTATGCAATTATAAAAATGAAAGACAATAAGCCTCCCTCTGACGAGGGAGGTGTTGAGCGTATGCGAAACGGAGGGAGAGAACGACAAACATAAAT
>JAZQTF010000029.1:0-15948 GCA_045630445.1 Acutalibacteraceae bacterium | reverse complement strand
TGATATGACTGACAAAATAAATATTATAAATAATATTATAGCAAAGCGGACAATGCTTTGCAAGTCTAAAGATTCGCCACTCACGATGGCTGTCAGAACATACAGGGCGGTTGTTATTATCTGAAAAATTACCGATGCCCTTTTCGGATTTTTCAGCGGTGAAAACTCTTCACCAAGTTCAGCAAGTTCCTTTTCGACTCTGAGTGAGAGATAAGGAACAATCTTCTCACTTAAAAAAAAAGAAGGAACACTTAAAACTAACGCCGTTACGATCTTAATAAAAACAGTCACTTTCAAGTCTCCCCACTCATATTTTTCCCGTTCAGGACGGGCGACCCGGGTAAATCGCCCGCCTGAACGTTAAATGTTTAATTAGAAAACTGTGTTAACAGTTAAATTATTTAAGCGTTATAAATAAGGCTTAAATTATGCAGCGTAGAACTCAGCCCATGCAGCTGTGTCGAGGTCCTTAAGAATGTAGTTGCCATTCTTGAGCTCGCAGCAATCGCCGAATGTCTTCTCGAGGTTGAGGTGGTCAACTGTAACTGCAACGCCTTCAGCTGTCAAAGCGTCGATAACATCGCCAAAGCTCATAGCCTCAACGCCGTCGAGCTCGCCGCCATCGATAAGAACGTAACCGTTGTAAGACTCCATAACTGCGGAAGCAGAAGACTTAGCAACCTCAGCTCTTGCCTGCTCCTGGTAGGAGAGGTATGCGGGAATAGCAACTGCAGCCAAGATAGCGATGATTGCAACTACTACCATTACTTCGATAAGTGTGAAACCTTTTTTGTTGTTCTTCTTAAACATAATAAATTTCCTCCTAAAATGTTAAAATGTTTTTGTTACCCGGTTTGTTTTTATGAGTCGTTTTTTATATGAATTCCTCTTGCGAGGAGACCCACCAAAATTGGTAATGTGTAACACGTTTTATCTCCTTTCGTCAATATAACGTGTAAGGAAAATGATTTTTCGCAAAAAGTTTTAACTTTTTACGGTGCGACGTAGGAATCACCGTCATCGCAAAGTTCTGCCCACTCATCATCAGTTGCATTTACATTGAGAGTAAATGAACGACTGTCAGAATGGTAAGTACAGAAAGTTGCCATCGGAGCGTCAGTCTTGATGCCGTCAACTGTTACGTAAAGTTCATTAGCGGCGAGAAGTGCGATTGTTTCTTCAATCGTGCCGCTGACTGTGCCGTTATCAGCAACGATATCAAGCGCTGAGCCATTGGTTGCAGTGTAACCGTTGAGCGAATCTACGATTGCTGAAACGGAACTCCTTGCAACTTCTTTCTGTGATTCTTTTCTATACGACAAGTAGGACGGAATTGCAACCGCTGCAAGAACTGCGATGATTGCAACAACAACCATCAACTCAATGAGTGTGAATCCCTTGTTCCTACTTCTTTTAAACTTGTTCATTACACAATCCCTCTAACAGACCTTTCGGCCCCCCAATTAAACAACAGTTGAACTGATGTTGAAGATCGGCTGCATGATTGAAATTACGATGAAACCAATCATACCACCCATCAATACGAGTGTTGCCGGCTCAATAAGACCGGTCAATCTCTTGAGCGCTTCCTCGGACTCCTGATCAAAATAGTCAGCAGTCTTTGTCAAAAGGCTTTCAAGAGCACCTGTCTCTTCACCGAGGCCAATCATTTCGTAAACCATTTCGGGGAAGATTTCCTGCTCTTTCAAAGCAACGGAAATTTCAACACCCTGTTTTACCTGATTGGTCGCGTAGAGCAACTTCTTCTCAACGAATGAGTTTGCAACGGAACGGCTTGAGATTTCCATAGCAGCCGGAACGGGAACGCCTGAACTTACCAATGAATTAAGACTTCTTGTGAACTTTGCCGCAATAATCTTTGAATACAAAGGTCCGACCTTGGGACATCTCAGTTTGAACTTACCGATTGCATTCTTTCCGTAATCAGAACGTTTGAAAGAAATTACCGCAAACACGATAACACCGACAACAAGCAAGAGAATGGGCCATCTGTTGATAATGAAATCACTAAGGCCGAGCATAAATCTTGTTGTGCCCGGAAGTTCTGAACCGGATGAATTGAACATATCCGCAAACTTCGGAATTACGAACGCCATCATTACAATAAGAATAACGACGCACAAGCAAAGTACGATACACGGATACATAAGCGCTGACTTGATCTGTGCGTTGAGTTTGTGGGATTTTTCCAACGTGATACCAAGACGCTCCATATTTGTATCAAGTGAACCTGTTGCTTCACCCGCTTCAATCATATTTACAAAAACTTCAGGGAAACGGTCAGCGTAAGCGTTGAACGCTTCGGACATTGAAACACCGTGCTGAATCTGAACGTAAACATCATTAAGAACGGCTTTCATTCGCTCGTCTTCCTGCTGGTCCTTGATGATACCAATTGCTCTGAGCGGTGAAATACCCGCTTTGAGAATTGCGGAAAACTGAATACAGAATACGGATACAACCTGAATCGGAATCTTCTTTGAGAAATTTATCTCCTTGCTGAGTTTTGCTTCAGAATGAATCTTTACAGTCTGGGGATAAAATCCTCTTTCTCTAAGTTCCAGTCTTGCCGCTTCTATATCAGCCGCTTCTATTATGCCTTTTTTGCTTTTACCAGCCTTATCGACAACAACGTAGTCAAACTTAGGCATCGGGCACACCTCCTATAGAGATACAAACTAATTTTAATCGTGAGAGTACGCTGTTTTTACAACTTCCTCTACTGTTGTTTTACCTTCAAGCAACAAACGGCAACAGTCATCAAGCAATGTTGTCATACCTGATTGGATTGCGGCGTCACGGAGTACGTCAACGGGCGCGTTTTTGTTGATAAGGTCTCTCTCCTCACGGCCGACACGATAGATTTCATGCACTGCAGTTCTGCCTCTGAAACCTGTGTGGTTACAAGCCTCACAGCCCTTTGCATGATAAACTTCCGTACCTTCGGGGAAAGTTCTGTTCAATTCGGACATTTCCTCAGGAGTGAGAACGTGCTTCTCTTTACAGTAAGGACAAAGAACTCTTACAAGTCTCTGTGCGATTACACCTACGAGAGCGGTTGAAATCATATAACTGGGAACGCCCATATCAATAAGTCTTGTGATAGCACTTACGGAGTCGTTGGTATGGATTGTTGAGAAAACCAAGTGGCCTGTGATAGCCGCTCTTACAGCGATGTCAATTGTTTCCTCGTCACGCATCTCACCGACCATTATGATGTCGGGGTCCTGACGGAGAATACTTCTGAATCCGCTTGCAAAAGTCATACCCGCTTTTTCATTAACCTGTACCTGTGTGATACCATCCATAAGGAACTCGACAGGGTCTTCAACGGTTGTGATGTTAACCCTTACGTCATTGAGTTCATTGAGAACTGTGTAAAGAGTTGTTGACTTACCACTACCTGTAGGACCACATACGAGAATAATACCGTGGGGGTTGTGAATAATCTCCTTGAACAAGCCGATGTTTTCATCGGTAAAGCCGATTTCATCCATCGCTCTGAGGAAGTCTGAACGGTCAAGCAAACGCATTACGCACTTCTCACCGTAAACTGACGGAAGAATAGATACACGAACGTCGATTGTCTTGCCGAGAATGCTCATTGCGAAACGGCCATCCTGCGGAACACGTTTCTCAGCGATGTTGAGGTTTGACATAATCTTGACTCTGGCAACCATCGCCTTGTGAGCATTTGAGGGAACTGTGAGAAGTTCCTGAAGAACGCCGTCGATACGGATACGTACAAGTACGCCGTTTGCACCCGGCTCAATATGAATATCACTCGCACCATCTCTGATTGATCTTTCAACGATTGAGTTTACGAGTTTTACGATAGGAGCGTTGTCAATCTGCTCATCAAAAACTTCGTTGTTGATGGCACTGAGAACGTTGCTGAATGAAGTGTCAGCCTTGAACTCTTCAAGCGCTTTGTCTGTTCCCATCTTGCCGTAGAGTTTTGCAATAGCGGTTTCAATGGAACTTGCAGACGCCATGTCAGCGATAATCTTTCTCTTTGTGATGATATTGAGGTCCTGCACAACGCGGGGGTTGAACGGGTCCTCCATAGCAACACGCAGTGTATCACCATTGTCAAAATAAGGAACAAGAGTGTTCTTTCTTGAAAACTCTTCGGGAACAAGGTGAACGAGTTCACGATCAATCTTGAAGGTGTCAACCTGAACATACTCAACGTCAAACTTGGATTTGAGAATAACTGCAAGGTCATCCTGAGTTATGTAACCCTTATCGATTGCCATTTGTTCAAGCCTTTTGGTGCCTTCCTCGCCCCTTTCACGAACGAGTTCATCTATTTGTTTTACAGTCAGAAGTTTTGACTCAATAAGCGCTCTTGAAATATACTGTTCGAATGCCACCATCACACCTCCATTTTAAATTGATATAATATAAACCTGTTGTGTACAGAAAAATAGCAATATAATTGATGATTATATTAACATATCATTAATAAATTTGCAATACTTTTTAGATATTTTTTTGCACTTTTAGTCAAAAAATTGCAAATTTGAATCAAATATCTGTGAATTATATATCAAAAAGCGATATATTTAATGTTTCTTGTGAATTATAATCAGACTGCGCAGAAACCGAATGGGTTAAATTGCTTTTTGCGGAATTCTGATGATTGCCCTGCAAGATATCAAGAAAGAAAAATACAAGCACAAGAATGAGAATTATCGGCGCACATACGGCAATGTTTTTCAGCACCTTTTTGAAATACGCGCGGTTGGGATTTTCAAGCGCAACTTCATCAAGATAATACTTACGCTTATATTTTTTGACAATTGACATTACAACAAGGTAATTGATTGCATCCTTGTCACTCTGTCTGCTTTCAGGACAGACGCCTATTTTTGTATAATCAACCGCAGTTTCGGGCGACAGCGCACCTGCCGCTCTGAATTTCTCGACAACGTCGATAAACATCTCTCTGCCTCTTTCGTCCTTCGGTAACACGAAAATCACTCCATAACTTTCTATATTTACTATGAAAACTATACCATATATAGTAAATCAAGTCAATTCAAATTACCATCATTTCCGAAAGTTCCCTGCGCAAGCCGTCTATGATGCGTTTTTCAAGACGCGATATGTACGATTGGGAAATGCCCAGTATATCTGCAACCTCCTTTTGTGTATGCTCATCATAACCATTCAGCCCGAAACGCATCTCCATAATCACACGCTCACGGTTTTTCAGCCCCTCAATAAGACGACAGAGAAGTTTCCGCTCATCTTCCGCCTCCATATCCATACTGACGGAATTTTCATCGCTGCCAAGCACATCGGATAAAAGAAGTTCATTTCCGTCCCAGTCAACGTTGAGCGGCTCATCAATTGACACTTCTCCTTTTTTCAGGCTCACTTTGCGAAGATACATCAATATTTCATTTTCTATACACCGCGAAGCATAGGTTGCAAGTTTTATTTTCTTTTCCGGCCGGAATGTGTTGACCGCTTTGATAAGTCCGATTGTGCCTATTGAAATCAGGTCTTCAATATTTGTGCCCGAACTTTCAAATTTACGCGCTATGTAAACAACAAGCCGCAGATTACGAACTATCAGGGGCTCTCTTGCGGTTTCGTCATTTTCTTCTATGCGCCTTAGCAACTCGTCCTCTTCCTCTTTGCTCAGCGGTGGTGGCAGCACTTCGGGGCCATTTATATAAAACACCTCTCCTTGTTTCCCGAAAAGCAAGCAGAATAATTTTGTTCTTAAAAACTGCAGAATCCTTTGCAACTCTTTCATAAATATATGTTCTCCCCTTTTAATAATATTCATTACACAAGATAGCCACTCATTGCACAGTTGAGCAAAACCTGATAGTCCGACTGTGGCAGGTTATTCACGGTCACAGCAACGATTACATTATCAATTTTTATGAGTTTTCCGCCGTTTTTCAATGTTATGTAATCCGGTCGGAATGCAGGCAGGATTCCCCCGCCCCCTACCGCTTCGTAAGGAGTTGCACGCACTCGTCCGCCAAAGTCTCCCGCCGACTGTGGCATCTCACCATTGCCGCAGTAAAACTGCCTGAAATCAGTTGGTATCAGACGCTCTACGCTACGATACTCCGCGATTATCACAGGATAACCGCTGAACAAATCAACAAGATTGTTGCCCGTATCAATAATTGCGCGGCAGGTAACGCGGACGCTTTCAACAACAATTGTCACATCGCAGACGGAGTTTTGCGGCACACGCTTTGAAATCACACGCTGGGCAATCCAGATTACGCCATAGCACACCGCACAACTTGCAAGCAGCAGCGGCACGGATATATTGAAATACACGGTTGAATTATTGATAACCATACCATCTGGTTTTACGATAATCCACACCGCAATCATAACCCCTGCAAACCCGAAACTGACAACATAAAACCCGAGAAGAAGTCTGAAAAAACGCCTTGCCGACTGTGATTTGAATGCACAGAAAATAATCGCAACGGAGAAGGAAAATTTAATCAGCATTGTAATAAGCAGATTTTGTTCGGGTGCAAGAATATAAAACGAGAAAATGCCACCAAGTGCTGACGCAGCAATCATCCGCCACACTCTGCCTTTCACTTTGAACACGGACGAAACGAGCGAAAGCAGAAGATAAGTTATGAGCATATTTGTAACAAACAACACATCGGCATAGACAATCTGAGTCATTTGATCACCCCTTATGGAATTATACAATCAGGGGTTAAAAAGTTTGTGTCGGTTTTGGTATAATATAAAAGATTTATTTGGCAACAATTTTATTATAAGTCCGACAGCACTCCCCTATACATTACAATATAGTATGCAAATCATTGACGTATTTCTTCCAACATTACATAAAATTGTAAAAAATTGTAAATTTTGCTTGACTTTGGGAAACGCTTGCTTTACAATATTCTCACAAAAGAATTCAGAAACATGGGAGGCAATTATGAAAAGTACAGGAATTGTTCGTAAGGTTGACGAACTTGGCAGACTCACAATACCGAAAGAAATAAGAAAACAACTTAACATTAAAGACAACGTTGACTCCTTTGAAATGTTCACAGAGGGAAACACTCTCATCCTCAGAAAATACGCACCCGCATGCATTTTCTGCAACTCATTTGAAGAAGATATGGTTTCATTAAAAGGAATGAATGTTTGCTCCGCTTGTATTGCACAACTCAACGCAAAATAATTAAAAAGCATCCTGACAATCAGGATGCTTTCTTTTTACGCATTTTTTATTCTGTCGAGTGCGCCTTTTTCAAGGCGGGAAACCTGCGCTTGTGAAATGCCGATTTCCTTTGCAACTTCAACCTGAGTTTTGCCCTGCATAAACCGCAGGGTTAAAATCCGCTTTTCTCTGTCCGACAACTTCTTTATTTCATCTTTCAGGACAATTTCATCAATCCAGTTGCTGTCATCATTTCTGTCGCCCACCTGGTCCATAATGTAAATTGTATCTCCACCATCGGAATAAACAGGCTCATAGAGTGACACAGGCTCAATGATTGCTTCAAGCGAAAGCACAATATCCTCTTTCCTTACACCAACTTTTTCCGATATTTCTTCAACTGTAGGCTCACGGCCAAATTCATTTGTCAGCTGCTCCTTTGCCTGCATTGCACGATAAGCAAGGTCACGCATACTGCGGCTCACACGCACAGAATTATTATCACGTATATAGCGACGCACTTCACCGATTATCATCGGCACGGCATAGGTTGAAAAACGCACGTCCTGCGAAATATCAAAATGGTCAATTGACTTTATAAGTCCTATACAACCGACCTGAAACAAGTCATCAATATTTTCACCGCGTTGGGAAAAACGCTGAATTACGCTCAGGACAAGACGAAGATTACCGTTTATCAACTCTTCACGCGCCATCATATCACCGTTTTCCCTGATTTTGCGGAGCAACTCCATCTTCTTATCCTCTTTAAGAACAATCAGTTTTGAAGTGTTTACCCCACAGATTTCTACCTTATTATAATACATCTTTCCGCCCCCGCATCATTTACTAAAAATTAGTATTGACAATACGCGGGCAAGTTATAATAAAACGGAAAAATAAAAACGGACATTGCAAAAGCAATATCCGTTTGTTTTTATTTATACTGTTGCAGGCTCACTCGCACTCTCACAAGATGCGTTTGTTGCACCTGACTGATTTGTGTAATTCGGCACAATATCCTTTATCAATTCACGGACATTGGAATTGTCACAATCTCTGAGTCTGAGCATCTTCTGATAGAACTCATCATAATCCATATTGAACGGCTTTGTGATAAAGATTTTCTGATTCTTTGTCTTGATTCTGCCTTCATTTTCTTCACTCATAGACAATTCCTCATACATCTTTTCACCCGGTCTTAAGCCTGTGAATTCAATCTTGATATCAACATCCGGCTCATAGCCCGAAAGCTGAATCAGATTCTTTGCAAGGTCATAAATCTTTACGGGCTCACCCATATCAAGAACGAAAATCTCACCACCGTTTGCAACACCACCAGCCTGGACAACGAGTTGAGCCGCTTCGGGAATGGTCATAAAGTAACGAGTGATATCGGGATGAGTTACAGTTACGGGACCGCCATTTTTAATCTGACGCTTGAAGAGCGGAATTACACTGCCGTTTGAGCCAAGCACATTACCGAAACGAACTGCGGCAAAGCAGGTTTTGCTCTTTGTACTCATATACTGAATAATAAGTTCTGTAATTCTCTTTGTTGCGCCCATAACATTTGTCGGGTTAACCGCTTTATCAGTTGAGAGAAGAACGAACTTGTTGACGCCATACTTATCCGCACACAAAGCGGTGTTGTAAGTGCCGAAAACGTTGTTTCTTACAGCCTGACACGGTGTATCCTCCATAAGAGGAACGTGCTTATGAGCAGCGGCATGGAAAACAACGGAAGGTCTGAACTCCTCAAACACTGTTTCAAGAGTGTCAAGTTCACGCACTGAACCGATTCTCACCTGAACGTTAAGATCAGGATAACGTGATTTGAGTTCATTCATAAGATCATAAGCATTATTTTCATAAACGTCAAAGATTACGATTGTTTTTGGATCGTACAACGCAACCTGACGACAAAGTTCAGAACCGATTGAGCCGCCGCCACCAGTGATAAGAACCACCTGATCAAGAAGATACTGACAGATTTCTTTGTCAAGTTTTACTTCAGGGCGGGAAAGAAGGTCTGTTACCTCAACATTTTTGAGAGAGGACATTTTGAAGGACTTCTGCGCCATCTCATGAACGGACGGGGAAATTTTCAACTCGCAGCCCGTCTTCATTGCAATCTCAATAACTTTTCTCTGTGTTTCAATTGTTGCGGATGGCATACAGATAATGATTTCATCAATTTTGAATTTCTTTGCAACATCGGGAATATCAGCAGTTTTGCCCGCAATCGGAACACCCTTGAGTATGCCGTGAAGTTTATACCTACTATCATCAACAGCGACAACCGCTCTGCCGTATTTGAAGTTGTTATGTTCAAGTTCATTGATCATAATTGTGCCCATCTGACCTGCACCAACAATCATAAGACGTTTTGCAGTTGCGGCATTTCTGAACTTTTCACCTGACAGACGGTTTTTCATTACTATAAGCGCACGTATGAAAGCAACGCCCATCATATTAAAGAAGCACGCCAATATGTAAACGGAAATCGGAAGTCGGTTAAGTTCATATTCTGCATAAGCGCCAAACACAATAAGATCAAGTCCAACGGCAACTGCGTTGGAAACGGTAACCGCAGCAGCAACCTTGATAAAATCGTAAATGCCACCGAATGCCCAGATTGTGCTGTACATTGAGAACAAGAAATACACACCAACTGAAACAAGCACAAGATACGGCAAACGCGTACTCAACATGCCGATATAATCAGCCATTGATACGGGTTCATCAAGTGTTCGCAACCACATTGCAAAGAATGTTGCTACAATAATTATTACAATATCCAAAAACAATAAGATCAGATTATTTCTTAAAAAACGTGACCTGTTCACTCTCAGCCCTCCAAAAAACTTTATCGGGTATTTTTACATCCACAAAAACTATTTACCAAAAATTCCCCTTACAACAGAAACAACTCTTTCAAGGTCTTCCTGTGTCATTGAACTGCCTGACGGCAAGCATACACCTCTTGCAAAGAGGTCATCACCAACATTACCCTCTTCAAGATGAGTTACAAACTCATAATCCTTGAAAATCGGCTGGTTGTGCATCGGGTTCCAGAAACGTCTGCCCTCAATATTCTCCTGCTCAAGTTTTGCAACAATTTCCTCAGCGGTAATCGGGCAGGATTTATTGACAGTAAAGACGGACAACCAAAAGTTTGGTTTGCTTCCTTCGGGGACGGGCATCATTTCAATCGGCAAATCTGAAAGTGCCTTTTTATAATATTCAAATATCTCTCTGCGTCTTGTAACACGCTCGGGCAGAACTTCCATCTGACCGCAACCAATGCCTGCACAGATGTTTGACAAACGGTAGTTATAACCAAGATCCTTATGGAGATAGAAACTGCCGGGTTCTCTTGACTGATTAGCCCAGAAATGCATTTTCTTTACCGCTTGTTCATCATTGGAAACCGCCATACCACCGCCGGAAGTTGTGATAATCTTGTTTCCATTGAATGAGAAAATGTTGATATAACCGAAAGTTCCGCACTTTCTGCCCTTGTATTCAGAGCCGAGTGATTCTGCGGCATCTTCTACAACAGGAACGGAATATCTGTTACAGATTTCAAGAAGTTTATCGTAATCAGCGCTCTGACCGTAGAGGTCAACGATTACAACCGCTTTGGGCATCTTGCCCTCTGCCTCCGCCTTTTTGAACGCTTTTTCAAGCGCAACGGGTGACATATTGTAAGTTTCATATTCCGAATCAATGAAAATCGGAATAGCCTTTTCATAAACTATTGAATTACAACTTGCGGCAAAAGTAAGGTCCTGACAAAAAACGTAATCCCCCTGCTTTACTCCGATGTATTTAAGTGCAAGGTGGATTGCCGAAGTGCCCGAAGTAACGGCAACGGCATGGTCCATACCAACGTAATCACACACTTTTTTCTCAAACAAGGTGAGATTCGGGCCAAAAGGTGAAACCCAGTTTGTATCAAAAGCCTCATGAACATAATCAAGTTCTTTGCCGCCCATATGAGGTGGAGAAAGATAAATGCGTTTTTTCTGCATAAATATCAGATTCCTTTCACAAATCGTAATTTTAAACTGTCTGAACCTTAGTCATTACCTTGTGCATCATTGTTGTAACGTCTGGTTTTTACATTACCGCTCTCACGATGGAATTCACTGTCACCATATCCACGGCCGCCATAGCCATAACCACCGTAGCCATAGCCATAACCACCATAACCGCGACCACCATAAGCACCGTAAGCACCGGCACCATAGCCATAGCCACCGTAAGAATCACCATAAGATCCGTTGCCATAGCCGCCATAACCGTATCCGTAGCCACCGTAACTGCCGTAGCCATAGCCATAACCTGAGTAATACTTCTTCTTACCTCTTCTTCTGTAATAACGCTTATATTTACCATAACCGAAGATTGCGGAAGCATCAGTAGAATCATTCAATATACAACCAATAAATTCTGCGTTACAGTCAATTACACTTGCAAGACTCTTACTGATTTCTTTGGAAGTTGTAAAATTCTCTTTGATAACGCAAACCATAGCATCACTGAATTCTGCCAATGCAAGTGCATCGGAATAATTGCCGATTGAAGGAGCGTCGATAAGAATGTACTCAAACTCTTTTTTCAACTCACCAATAAGTTTCTTCATATCAGGTGAGCCGAGCAAGTCAGATGACTCAAAGAAATCGCCCTTGAGGAGAAGTGTATAAAAATTGAACGGTACAACCATTTTGATGATGTCTTCTTTTTTGACCTTACCGTCAAAAATATCTGTAAGTTCGGTTGCGGATTTTTCTCCGTTGCCGATTACTTTGGGAAGATAGGAATATCTGAAGTCACAGTCAATTACAAGCACGCTCCTGCCCTTTCGTGCAAGTGCAGTTGCTGTATTGATGACTGTTGTTGTTTTACCTTCGCCATCCCTTGTGCTTGTGAAGAGGAATACGTGATAATTCTTCTTCATTGCAAATCCTTCGATTTTGGTTCTGATTGCTTTGTAAGCCTCAACAAAAGAGAAGTCTGCATTTTTCAGAACGATGAACGGACGAAGTTTCTTTTCCTTTTTCTTTTTGAAAAGCGATTTTTTTGAGTAGAAGCCCCATTTGGGAACAACACCCAGAACGGAAACGCCAAGTCTGTCAGACGCCTGCGCAGGCGATTTGATCTTTGAGGAGAAAAGTTCCAGTGCAGTAAAAAACGCAATAATGAGAACAAGCATTACCGCACCATAGAGAACAGGGGTTGTTACAAATGATATCTCATAAACAGGAGTTGTTGACGCTCTTGCGTGGTCAACAACGGAAATGTTACCCGTCTGGATTGTTTCGTTGAGAATGTCCGGAGCAACGGCAAGCATTGCTTCAACAATCTTTCGTGAAGTTTCTGCGTTTGTTGTGATAGCAGTAACATTCATAATCTCTGACGAATCAACCTGAGTTATTGAAAGAGAACTTTTGATTGTCCACTTCGGAATTTCACCGCCAAGATACTCATACATCTTGTTGGTCATATTGTTACTTGAAAGAACGTAAATGTACGTTGCGATAAAGCGCTTACCCAATGACGCCTCACTGCTGTAAATTGAATCAATAATACTTGTTTCCGAACTTGTATTCTGCACGGCATAGAAACTACCCGTTGCACGATACGTCGGGACATAGGAACTTGCTACGCGATAGTAGCCATAAAATGCCGCCAACGCGATAAGCAAAATTACAACGACAAAATATTTGAGAATTTTCTTGAAAATATTTCTTGCATAAAATCCTATCTGGAATTTGCTGAAAATCCCGGGAGCCTGCAACTGATTGCTGCCGCTGCCCATTTTCATTCCATCGGAATTGTAATTCATTTTCTCCACATCAATCACCTCCCGCTTTTAAAATCAGGTTCTTTTTATTGTCTTCTTTTCCGCTTTTTTTGCTGCGTTGAGAACAGTACCGATAACTACTGCTTTCTCATTAGACAATTTTGAAATTGTATTTTTGATATCGTGAAGTTGCGCTGTATCCTCTTTGACAACCATAATTACACCATCAACATATCTTGTGAGAATTTCGGCGTCGGTCATCATAAGTGCAGGGGGTACGTCATAAATGATAAAGTCAAACTCCTTGCTTGAATCAAGGGAATAAATCAAATCTCTCATTGCATCGGAGCCAAGTCTTTCAGTTGCGTCATTTACGCTTCGTCTTGAAAGAATGCCGTAGACTCCGTATTCGGGAATGTATGTTATTGCATCCTTGTACGGCACTGCGCCATCAATAACGTCAAGCACACCATACTCAAGGTCTGAAAGTTGCATCATATAATACAAATTCGGACGGCGAAGGTCACACTCAACGAGAAGAACTTTGTACTTCTTGTTTGCAAGAGAGATTGCAAGGTTGACAGCGATAGTCGTTTTGCCCTCGTGCTCGTGTGTACTTGTGACAAGAAGGCTCTTGTACTTGTGCCTTGCACAGAGATTTTCAATCTTTATCCGCATTGACTTGAACGCTTCAATGTATGAGAAACCTGCAGAATGGTCTGAAATAAGTCTGCCTGTTTCCTGATTGGAGCCGATATTTTTTCTGAATTTGTGGTTGTCGGGAATAACGCCGAGCAAACGCTTGCCGATACTTGTTTCAGCATCCTTTGCATCCTTGATTGTGGATGACATAAAGTCAAGGAGGAAGATGATGCCGAAGAAAATCACTGCCGCTCCCGCTGCACCGATTACCGCATAGGACTTTGCGGGATTGGATGAAGTCGGAGTTGTGGGAAGTCCCGCCGGGTCAATCAGGGCAAGTTCACCATTTGCTACCATATCCTTGAGTGCCATAGGAGCAACGTTTGTAATTGCGTTTACAACGTTGTAGGCGACCTGCGGATCATCATGCTTTACTGTGAAAGTCATAATACTTGTGTTTGCAACTGTGCTGATTGTTGTGATTTCCTTTATTGTTTCAATTCCGAGATTGATGCCCGGATTTGACGCAAGTGCTTTTTCAATGACCTGATCACTGAGAATCAGAACTTTGAGGTTTTCCAGAACTGAGTTTGCCGTTGTAAGGTCGGACACAGTTTTTACGGTCTGTTTGCCACCTTCACTCTCAACAACAACCTTGCGGAAAACGTTAACTACGAAAGTGGATTTTGCAACATACTTCGGCTTGTAGGAAAAGTTTCCGTACAATGCTCCGACAAGTGAAAACACCACAACCATAATGACAAGAATCCAAAGCCTTTTCAGGCACTTGGAAATAAACCGTGAAAGACTGAATACATAAGCCTGTCCTTCCGATTCCTCTTCCGCATAAGTTTCCGCAACGAGCGGTTTGTACATTGTGTTGTTGTAATCCACATTTGGATTGTATACATCACCAAGTGACCTTGGGGTGTTGTTTTCGTAATTTTCCATAATACCTCCACGCATCAGCACGACAGCATAGTTTTTATCATTATACTACTTCTTTTTGAATATATCAATATTATATATCTAATTTTTTCATAATTTTCAATCTTGCTCCGGCACTCTTTCTTGCACCGGAAATTGCTTTGAATTTCTTACGTTTGAACAATCTGTCGAAAACGAATCTGCCCATTCTGTGCACCCAGCCGACAGGCAACAGCACAGGGCAGGAATTGACGTAAGAAAACTCTTTTCTCATATATGACAGACGCGGAAACAACGCTCTTATTCCACGGGTTTCATCGCCCTTATTCATCCCTTTGATGCTACGGAAAACAATGCTTCGCGCAAGTTCCCTTTCCGCAGTTGAAACACCGAAAACGCCGCCATCAATCATATCTGTCCAGACATCTGCAACGGTTTCATCATCGGCTTTTTCACAAAGAAATTCATACGCACCGGCAACATCTGCACCAAAAAGCAAATCAGAAATCCTTACAAGAGAATAAAGAAACTTCTGCATATGAGCATTGCGGGATTTTTCATAAACGTACTCCCAGTCAACGTCACGCGAAAACTTTGAAACAAGCAGTGCAAAATCACACATCTGCCTTGCACCTATTCCGCCAAAAACAAAATGCTTGAACATATGATAAGCACAATAAAGCACGTTGTGAGTCGGAGAAAGTGTGATAAATTCATCGTTATAAAAAGCGAATTTACATACACTTTCAAAATTTATTTCATCATTCAGAAGATGCTCATCAAAAAGGGAATTTTCCTTTTCGGGATATAGTTTTGTTGCAACCTCCACATTGAGAGTTGCGTCAATTATAAAATGGTCTTTCTCACCTGTGCACTCAACATTTCCTACACTACAAGCGACAGAATAAACGTCATCAACATTGCCCTCAATCACAAGCAAATCAAGGTCTGACATCTTACGAAGGTCGGGATAAGGATAAAGAACTTTGTAAGATAAGCCTTTCAGCACAACGGCAGTGACACCTTTTTCCTGCAAGGCTTTGAGAAGTTTTGTTGCACAGACGGATTTTTTTGTTTCTCTGTAAGCATCAATGGCCGCTCTTTTTTCAACAACTGCGACATTTTCCGCTCTCACTCCCCCATCCGCTCTGAATGCGGGCAGAAGAAGAGAAAGCACGTCATTTTTTACGGCATAAGTATAAACACGATTCCAGTCAACACCTTCAGTGTCATTGACCTTGCCACCACTCATAACACAAGCGGCAAGTAATCTTGTGAAAGACGAAATATCATTATTCAGATTCATATTACGCAGCCCCTTTGTTATTTTATGGAATTATGCGAAGATAGCATATTTATAAATATTAACATATTT
>JAZQTF010000028.1:0-6860 GCA_045630445.1 Acutalibacteraceae bacterium | reverse complement strand
AATGTTACTATTTGTATAGTACCATATGGTATAGTAATAGAAAGAGGGTATTTGCATGAGAAAAATTATATCGTTTATTTTGTTAATCGCAATCGTGCTGTCACTTACAGCATGCGGTTGTAACCATGAGGTAGTCATCGACGCAGCAGTTCCTGCTACATGTACAAAGTCCGGCTTAACTGAAGGCAAGCATTGCTCGTTGTGTAACAAAACGCTTGTATCACAGTCTGAACTCCCTGCAACTGGACACACTGAAGAGATAATCTCCGCAGTAGATGCAACCTGCACCGCTGCCGGCAACACCGAGGGAAAAAAATGCTCCGCTTGTGATGAAATCCTTGTCGCAACTGAATCCATCGCCGCGCTTGGTCATACAACTACCACTGGAACCTGCAGCAGATGCAACACCTCATTTGGAATTTTCAGCATTGACTACTATGTGGACGAATTCAATCAGCCCACAAGTGATGGTTACGTATATAATTATTCCTATATCGAAGGCACATTCAGCAACAGTGCTACCACAAACTCAAAACTTAAGGTAACTATGTTGGTGGACAAGGAGGATATTACATTTTTCTTGTACGAATATGGCAGCAGTCTTGTTAAAAACTCATCCAGCAGATATGTAGAAGAATATAATATTACAATGAAAACAGCAGACAACACAAAGCACAGCCTGACTGGAACAATCTACTGCGGTGGCGATCGTCTCTTCATTGACGAAAAATATGAAAAGAAGGTTCTTGAGGCATTGAAAAGTGGAGAAGACGTAAGTTTCTACATCGTTCAGTCAGATCGCACTACAACAACATATCTCTTCACCATAAAAACCTCTAACTTCGCTGAAAAATACAATCAGTTAGTAAGCTAATATTCAAGAATAAATTACGTATATAATTCTACCATTTCAAGGAGTGTTGCAATACAAACTGCAACACTCCTTTTTGATATCCTTTACGCTGCCGCGTCAAGCATATTCTCTGCGAAGATTGCGTAGCCCTTTGTGGGATCGTTTACAAAAACGTGGGTTACTGCGCCCACCAACATTCCATTTTGTATTATCGGGCTACCACTCATTCCTTGCACTATGCCACCGGTGTTTTCAATCAATTCTTCGTCCGTTATTTTTATTACCATATTCTTCTGGGCTGACGAACTGTTGAGATTTATTTTTACAATCTCAACATCGTAATACTGCGGTTTTTCTCCACTAATGGTAGTCAATATTTGCGCTTTTCCTGCTTCAATTTCCTGTTTGAATGCAACGGGGATTTCTGCTCCGTCAACGCTTATATTCATCTGTCCATAAACTCCACATTCGGTATTACAGTTTATTTTACCGATTGGTTTATCAGTTGAGAATATGCCGCACAATTCGCCGGGAGAACCGCTTACTCCTTTATAAACTCCCGTTATTGTTGCAGGTACGATTTCTCCGCTTTTTATATCAAGTATCGCACCCGTATCAACATCGCACACTGCGTGGCCAAGACCTGCAAAACTGTTGGTCCGTGTATTGTAAAATGTCATTGTACCGATTCCTGCACAACTATCTCTTACCCAAAATCCCGCTTTGTAAACATTCTGCCCTTCCTGTTTTTCGGGTTTCAATGTCAGGACAAGATTTTTTCCTTCACGGACAACTTCAAGCGTTAATTCATTGCCTGAACTTTTTTCAATAATTTCTGCAACTTCTTCTGTTTTATAGACTGATAAGCCGTTGATTGACTTTATGATATCCCCTGTTTTAAGCCCTGCATCAGCGGCAGGACTTTTGCTTCCGTTTACCGTCTGCACTTGTGTGACGGAGATAACAAGCACACCGTCAGAATACATTTTTATTCCGAATGGATTGCCGCTAACGACTACGTGAGTCCGTTCCTGTTTGCTGATGTCCACAAGTTTGACGGGAAATATTTTGAGAAAGGTAACATTTCCTACGTTATCACACGAATTGTCCGCATTGACATTTGTGGGCACAGAGTCGGTATCCGCAACCGTGATGCTTACCCCGTAGCCGATATTTCCGGCAACAAATCCATCCTCTGACATAAAGAATTCATCGGGTATTGTGGTTTTTAAAATTGCAACAGTTGACAAAATTATAACCGATAATGTCGAAGCCGCATAAAATAACGCTCTTATAACTTTACGCATATTATCCTCCGACTGCGACGCTTTGAACGCCGCAATTATAATTTGGCTTTTTATCGGCCGTTTATTTAAGGCAATTTTATGCGGTTGTTTCGGTTTTTGGTTTGCATACCTGAACAGTGCAAGAATGTGTTTTTATACATCCAAATACAAAAATTTCAATATGTTTTTAACATCCACGCTGTAAAGGGGTTTATTTTACATGTTGAAAACTATGGGGAAAATGTTGAAAGATTGAATACATTTGTAAATAAATGGAAATTTTTTGGCAGTAATTTGAGCTGATATCGAGTTTTTAATGCCGTTTCAACGGAGTTTTCAACATATGGAATGAATACAATTTTTGTATATACAAAATATCAAAATTTGTCAATTGACATCTTTTCAAAGTAAAATAATTATAGTATAATTAAACTTATCATAAAATCGGGACGGTGTTTTTTATGGCAGGAAACAGACAGAGCAAACAGAAATTACTTGCTATTTACGACATACTCTACACAAAGACGGATGAAAACCACACAGTTTCCGCTGATGATATTGCAAACGAACTTGAAAAACGCGGCATCACTGCGGAACGCAAATCAATATACAAAGACGTTGAGGAACTCATTGACTACGGTTATGAAATCCTCTACTCAAGAACGGGTAAAAAAGGCTGGTTTATGGCGGCGAGAGAGTTTGAACTGCCTGAACTTTGTCTGCTCATTGATGCGGTGCAATCAGCGGGTTTCATTTCCGAAAAGAAAACAAAGACTCTCACACAGAAATTGCGTGGGCTTACAAGCGAATATCTTGGAAATGAACTTGGCAAAAAGGTTTATATTGATTCGGGTATAAAGTGTCAGAACGAAGAAATTTACTACAACATTGACACATTGTACCGCGCTATCGGTCAGAATCTGCAGGTTGAATTCAACTACATCCGCCGTAAATTAGGCGAGAAAATGACCACTGCAAATGACGTCAAGGTTTTCACTGTAAACCCGTATGCGCTCATCTGGTCTAACGACCATTATTATCTTGTCTGCAACCACGTCAAGTACGACAACCTGATGCATCTGCGAATTGACAGAATCAAAAAGGTTAAAATCCTTGAAACAAAAGCAAGGAGTTACACTGACTTTACATCATACACCCTGCGTTTCAATGCGGCTGATTACGCAAAGAGACTGTTTAACATGTTCAGCGGTGAGATGAGAAACATTGAACTTGTGTGCGACAACTCAATGATTGAAAATATTATTGACCGTTTTGGCGAGAAAACTCCCGTTGCGAAAAACGATGACAACACATTTGTGTTGCGTGCAAGCGTTGCACTGAGCGAGGGTCTTGTCAACTGGATTATGCAATTCGGTGAGAAAATCAAAATCAACTCCCCGCCGGAACTTAAAGAAATGTATATAAATAAAATTAAAAAAATTCAGGAAATGTATGACATTCAATAAAATTTGTGATACAATACCCTTCGGCTGTGTTTACGGCTAATCTTTCTACTCAGGTGAAAAAATGAAAAAACTCTCTATGTCATTCAAAGCAAAGTTTGCAATCTTTGCAGCAACTTTAATATGGGGCATCTCGTTTGTGTTTATGGAAACATCGCTCAGCGAAGTGCCACCGAATATGATAATCGGAATCAGATTCACTCTGGCAACGCTGATGCTGGCAATTCTGTTTTTCAAGCGACTCAAAAAGACTAACAGACAATACATTATTCAAGGCGGTTTGCTTGGTCTTTTCCTTTATCTTGCTTACGCTTTTCAGACACTTGGTCTTGATGACATCAACACAACGCCCGGTAAAAACGCATTCCTTACGGCTATTTACTGCGTTATTGTGCCATTCCTATACTGGATTGTAAAACGCAAGAAACCAGATATCTACAATTTCCTTGCGGCTTTTGTCTGTATTATTGGTATTGGTTTTGTTTCCCTAAACGGAAGTTTTGTGATGGGTAAGGGCGATGTGCTTACAATCATCGGCGGATTTATGTTTGCGGTGCATCTTATCTTTGTGGCTGAGTTTACAAAAGATAAAGACGCAATACTTATCACTCTGTATCAATTCTTATTCTGTGCGATTTTTGCGTGGATTGTCTCATTCTTTACAGAAACAGCACCGACATCAATTTCAAGCGGTGCGATATGGCAACTTCTTTTCCTTGCTTTTATTGCAACAGGTGTTGCACTTCTTCTTCAGAATGTTGGTCAGAAATACACTAATCCGCAAACCGCATCAATCATCCTCAGTCTTGAATCCGTATTTGGCGCATTATTCTCAATCATTCTTGGTTATGACAACATCACAACACAGAAGATTGGCGGTTTTGCACTTATATTCATTGCGATCATAATTTCCGAAACAAAACTATCTTTCTTAAAATCAAAAAAATAACAAAATAAAAAAGGAGTTATCAGAACGATAACTCCTTTTTATTTGTTTAATTAAGCCTCGTAAGGAATACCAACTACTACACCGTCAAACAATTCGGTCAAACCGTAATTGCCGGATGTGAAGTCATATTCTGTGAACTGGTAATCCTCGCTGCGTGAGTAGTAATCAGCAACGAACTTAACCTTGAGGTCTGCTGCTTCTTCCTCTGTACCAGTTGCTGTTGTGGAACGGAGAGTGTTGATCTCAATATCATAACAATGAACGTTGTTTTCAAGCAATGCGTCCATAATAACTTTGAGATCTTCATACTTACATTCAAATTCAACTGATGCCTTTACAACTGTGTAACATTCAGAAGATGAAAGAGCCTTATCCTTGAACAAAATCTTTGTTCTGATTGCACGGCCATCTGTAATCTGCTGGAAATCTGCAAGGTAACGAGCGTAATCGTCAAATGAAGAAATGTCGCCCTCTGCTTCTGCAACCTGCGCGTTAACTTCATCAACTTTGTTTTTAAGTTCAGTGATAAGTGACTGCTTTCCGCCAAGGCTTTCAATGGATGCTTTTGCATCGGCAATCTTTGTGTCAAGTCTGTTTGCTTCCTTGATGCTGGGGTTAATTGAAACATAGAACATAACGATGCCAATGATTACAATAAGCAAAACGGAAAGTATTATTTTGTCTCTCTTTGATGTATTCATACTATCCGCCCCCCTTAATCAATGAAACTGTACACGATGGTGATTGTGAATTCCATAGCCTCTGCAGTACCATCTTCACTATCTGTTGCTTCCGCGCCACTTACAGCAACGCCAAGAACATTTGCATTATTTCTGATATTGGAATAGAAATCAGCGATTGTTGTTTCATCGTCAGCGATACCTCTGATGGTGATTTCTGTGTCGGACTTGATTTCTACTGTTGAGATTGCAACACCCTGTGACGGAACAAGAGTCTCAAGCCATCTGAGAACCTTGGAGATGCCGCCATTGTCAAACTGCTGCATTTCTGCGAGCATCTGGTTAGCAAGTTTGAGACTCTGTGTGAGAGAATTGTACTCTACCTCATAAACCTGATTGATTGCCAACTGCTGCTCCAATGCCTCAAGTTCTTCCTTTTTGGATGAAACGATGAGTTTGGGCACAAAGATTGCAAGCAATACAACGAAAACAATGATGATTGCAACGATGATTGCGAACATACCTTTTACATTACTCTTGAGAACCTTGTCATTGACACGGTCCAACAAGTTTATATCTTTTCTGTAAACTGTTTTGTTATCCATTTTCAATCAACCTCCCCGCGTTTACTTGTCAGCCACGTATCTTACGGTTGCACCGATAGCGGCTGTGTAATCAGAAGTCTTTGACTTTTCAGGATTTTCAAACAAAGCGGAAACGCTGTTGCTGAGAAGTCTGACTTTAATTCCGAGGATCTTTTCAACGTATCTGCAAATACCCTCAGCGTTTGAAATGACACCTGTCATATAGATACAGTCGGGGCTGTTATCATTGTCTCTGCCGATGTACAAGTCAAGAACCTTGAGAACTTCTCTTGCAACAATCTTAACCTGATCTTTAACAGTCATCTTGAGGCTGCCGTCAATCATACTTGCCTCATCAAACATATCGTTACCGATGAAATGTCTCAGAGCATCTGAACGTGAGCAACCCATATGCTCGGAGATACAATCAAGAATACCCTTTGCATCAGCATCACAGTCATTGGATGAATAGAAATGATTATCAACATAAATCTTGATATCAACGGAATCAATATCAAAATTAACAATTGCGTAGTTTTTCGGACGCATTGAATCCTTCTCATAGAGAGTTGTCATCAATTTCTCAATTGCGTTTTCGGAAATGTCAACGTACTTAACTTTGAAACCGCATGATGCCAAAGTGTTAACGTACGGAATTACCTCATCCTTTTCAATTACGACAACCATAATGTCAAGCATATTGTCAACTGTTGTGCCTTTTACATAATAGTCAACAATGTAGTTGTCAACTTCAATTTTGAGGTAGTTCTGAATCTCAGCAATGATGCTGGGATAAAGATTTTCCTCATTCATTGAGGGCAACTGAATGTTTCTGATGATTGTCTTTTTGCTGGAAATACTAACCGCACAAAGTCCCGGAGAAATTGAAGACGTTGTGCAAACGTCTTTAATTGACTGCGCGAGAACGGAGGTGTATTCCAATTTGCCATTTTCATATACGCTGTTCGATATTTCCAAAGAAGCAACGGACTTAACTTTAAGTTCAGCATCAGGCTTTACAATTCTGACTTTTCCCGCGCCAATT
>JAZQTF010000027.1:0-3413 GCA_045630445.1 Acutalibacteraceae bacterium | reverse complement strand
CGGTGCAGTAGTGGAAATTGTCCATACGTAATTGCCCTGAGCGTTCACAGTGTGAGTTGTTGCAGTTGCAACGGCTGTGTTTGTGTTACTTGCGAGCATAAGTTTGATTCTGTCAATCTTTGCGGGTGAAGTAACAACTGTGAAAGTAATGGTGTTGTTTGAAATTGTGTGTGAAACTGACTTATATTCAAGTTCAACAACTTCTTCAACTTCAACATCGTACTTGACGTTGAGTCCGAGGTAAGCACCTGCAGACTTTGAGTATGCGTCAAATGTGTAAGTTGTGGTTGTTTTGGGCGCAGTCATTGAAATTGTCCATACGTACATACCATCAACTGTTGTGTGTGTTGATGCGGTTGTTGAACCGTTTACGCGTACGGAAGAAATGTTTGAATCAGGGTATGTTGTAACGGTGAATTTGATTGTGCTACCGCTTATTTCGTGAGAAACGGACTTGATTTCCTTGTACTCAACGAAGTCGTAACCCATAGCCTGCGCAAATTTGTATGCGGTTGAATCGGTTTTACCACAGATCTTGATGCCAAGATTGGGGTCAAATGCTGCGTAAGAGAAACCTGTGACGCTGTTAGGAATTACAACCTCTTCAAGATATGTGTTGTAATAGAAAACGCCGAAGTTAATTCCCGTTGTTGTTGACGGAATTACAAAAACTTTTTCTGTTCTGCCTGCGGGATAGAAAACAAGAGTTGCCTTATCTTTGCTGTAAAGAACGCCATCAACCGATGCGTAATTAGCATGTGATGCTGCAACGTTGAGATTCTTGAGTGCAGGGAATGAGAACAAAGTAATATCAATATTGTTTATTGTGCTGGGAATAGTAACACCTGAAAGTTGTGTGTTTGCGTTAAAGCAGTCATAAGAAATGCTTGTAACACCTTCGGGGATTGAATATGAACCGGTTTTAGCGGCAGGAACATAATAAAGGATTGTTTTGTCAGAATTGAACAAAACACCGCTGACCGCTGTAAACTGCTCATTTGAAGAATTTACTTTGATTTCAGTCAGGGCATCACAACCAAGAAATGCGTTGTAACCAAGACCGTATGTATTTGCGGAAAGTGTGATTGATGTAACCGACTTACAGTTATGGAAAGCGTAGTCAGAAATACCAACTGTATCGGTCGGTATTGTATATGCACCGCTAAGGCCTGCTGCGGGAGCACAAAGCAGGAAGTTATTCTTATTGAACAACACGCCGTTTGTTGCGTAATAATATTCATTACCACTCTTTACTGTGAAAGATGAAATTGACTTACAGTTATAGAATGCGAGGTAATCAATAAGCTGAACACTTGCCGGAATTGTAACACCTGTCAAAGATGTACAGTTTGCAAATGCTGAACTGCCGATTTTTACAAGGCTTGTCGGTAATGTAATGCTTGTGATGGCAGAACAACCGTCAAATGCGTTTGCTTCAATCAACTGAACAGATGAAGGAATAGTAATGCTCTTCAAAGAAGAACAATCAGCAAAGAAAGAAGCAGGAATATACTGAAGTGATGACGGCAAAGAAGCCGTTGTCAACGAAGTACAGCCAGCAAACACGGAAGAACCAAGTGTAGTTGCGCCTGAAGGCAATGTGATTGACTTCAGAGATGAACAACCATTAAACGCATCAGAACCGATTGTGGTAACTGTTGACGGAATTGTGAAAGCGGTAAGTTTTGCACATCCGAAAAGCATAGAATTCGGAATAACAGTAACTTTCGCATTGAAGTTGAGCGTTGTAAGATTGATACATCCGCAGAAAGCAGACTCACCGATTGTTGTAACGCTTGACGGAATTGTCAAGGATGTGATACCTGTGCAATCATAAAACGCTCTGTTATAAATTGTTGTAACAGTGTTGGGAATTGTGTATGCGCCCGCTTTTGCAGGAGGATACTGGAGAAGATATTTACCGGTTGAATCGTAAAGAACACCATCAACCGTCTTTAAAGTAGAATGATTTGAAACTTTAAACTCCTTAATACCGGTGCAACCGCGTACTATATCCGTTCCGATATTTGAAAGGTTTGACGGGATTGTAAACGAAGTAAAGGAAGTGCACTCAGCAAATGCTTCATCACCGATTGATGTAACTGAATTGGGCAAACTGATTGACGTCAGAGATGAACAACCCATAAATGCGCTGCTTCCGACTGAAGTCAGGTTGCTGCCACTGAGTGTTACTGTCTTCAAAGCGGAACAATATGCAAACGCACCGTCACCGATTGTGGTAACTGTTGACGGAATTGTGATTGACGTCAACGCAGAACAACCATTGAAAGTCGCGTTTGATATCTGCTTGATTCCCGAAGAGAGAGACACTGTTTTAAGATTTACACAATCATAAAACGCAGACATACCAATCGAGGTAACACTTGACGGAATTGTCACAGAAGTGATAGTAGTGTTGCCACTGAAAGCATCGTCTGCGATTGCAGTTACGTTGTAACTACTGATCTTTGACGGAATACTTAAAGAAGCAGAACTGCCTGTGTAACCCGTAATTGTTGCCGATGAACCGGAGGTGGTGTAGGTAAAGCCATTGTATGAAGCCGCAAACGATGTGAACGAAAAACTGAACATCGAAATGAGCATCAGCACAATAACAAGTGCCGAAACCGACCTTTTGACTTTTTTCATGAGATTCAGCCTCCTTTAAATAAACACTCTCCCAAGAGCGTATTTTACAAAGTTAATAATTTACTACGCCGATAATAATATAGGCGGGTGTTGCTGAAAACAGAACGATTGTTTTCTCTTCAACATTCTCATACCCATAAAATGTCAGACCATTTTGCTTATCAGTTATTGTTCCTGCTGCTTTGTAACCATACTCTGCAATCAAATCTATATACTGAACACGGCTTTTCGCTTCAGGGTCAGCCTGAACAATAATCGGCACGCTGTAATAATAAAAGCACATTTGCTGAGTGCCGGTGCTGTCATTTTCATTTCCTGACGAAGCAGTGTGGCTATGCGTTACTCCAAGCATTGCACCGTAATCGGGAACATTCGGATGATCCACATACATCTTAACATTTGATGATGTCTGCTGTTCTGTCTTTTTAGTAGTAGTGGTGATTGTTGTGGTGGTAGTATCGGAAGTGTTGCCGGTGGTGTCCCCTTCCGTTGTCGTTGTTATTGCAGTTGTTGTCTGTGTTGTTGAAGACTTTGTTGTAGTTGTTGCGCTTGTGGGATTTGTAACATCATCAAGTGTACACGCAGCCAAAGATGTTATAAGCACCAGAGCAACAATTGCATATATAAACCGATTCATACTTTCACTCCAAAATCAAAAGTAAAATAAGCTCTTTTTTAGCTTAACAATTATATATACAATTTTAATACATAACAAGAAAATAGTCAACAAAATATTGTATTATTTAATAATATTTTTTATGAAA
>JAZQTF010000026.1:0-6385 GCA_045630445.1 Acutalibacteraceae bacterium | reverse complement strand
CCCCTCCGTCTGCGTCGTTGCCGCAGCCACCTCCCCTGACAAGGGTAGGCGATTATTTTGCTCGGCTTTTTTTGTCTTCCCCCAGTAGAACTGGGGGTTTATTTCCACGTCTAAAGACGCCAATAAGAAAAGGCTGTTCCATCAAAAGCGGAGCAGCCTTTTTGATTTGTCAGATTTTTTATTTTAACCTTTGAATTCCGGACATAAATATGTTATACTTGTGTTTCAATACAGAACATTATGAGGTATTTTGATATGGCTAAAAAATCAGACGGTCTTCTTAAAAAATCAATATCCGACCTGAAAACTCTGCGTTGGCAGAATTTCATTGCGCTTTTTATTGCGGGTTGTGTAAACGCGTTTGGCGTCACTGTTTTTCTTGCACCCGTCAAATTATACGACAGCGGCATTTCAGGCACGTCAATCCTTTTGTCACAGGTTTCACAGGGTTACGTTTCGCTTTCATTATTTCTCCTGATTCTCAACGTGCCGCTCTTCCTTTTCGGTCTTAAAAAGCAGGGCGCGGCATTTACCGTTTATTCACTCTTTACCGTTGGCGTTTATTCCTTTGCTTCGTGGATGATTACGGACATTCTGCCGGTTGACGTGAGCATCGCCTCCCCTCTTGCGGGTCAGGATTTGCTCCTGTGTGCTCTTTTCGGTGGCATCATTTCGGGCATTGGCAGCGGTATCACAATCCGTTACGGCGGTGCGATTGACGGTGTTGAAGTTATGGCGGTCATCTTCTCAAAGAAACTGGGCCTTACCGTTGGCACATTCGTTATGATTTACAACGTTATTCTTTACGTCATCTGCGGCTTTGTGATTGACAGCTGGATTCTTCCCCTCTACTCAATCGTCACCTATGCGGCAGGACTCAAAACGGTTGACTTTGTTGTTGAAGGTTTTGACCGCTCAAAATCCGTTATGATAATCACCGACAAACCGCAGGAAATCAGCGACGCACTGATTGAAGCGTTTGAATGCGGCACAACAAAAATTTCCGCAAAGGGCGGCTACTCCAACACCGACAAAACAATCATCTACTTTGTTGTCAACCGTTTCCAGATTGCACGTATGAGGACCATTATCCAGAGCATTGACCCCAAAGCGTTTCTCACAATCAGCGAGGTTGCAGACGTTTTCAAGTCAAACGATTGATTCATAAGTAAAATTACTGCAGATCATAAGAACTAATATTTTTTCTAATTTATTAAAAACACTTGTAATTTTTGAAAAATCTTTTATAATATTCTTGTCAGTTAATCAAACAATAATATGCGATCATCAATCGCACGTCATACCCTATTGATAATTCAGATCATCAAGGAGGATTTCAGGTTATGAAAACACTTTACACAGGAAAAACAAAGGACGTTCTTCTCGACGAAGAAAAAAACATTGTAAGCCTTTTCTTCAAGGACAGCGCAACAGGTGAAAACGGCGTATTTGATCCCGGCTCAAACACAGTTGGCGGCAGCGTTGAGGGTAAAGGTAAAATCGGCCTTGCAATCTCCAAGTATTTCTTTGAACTCATGGAAAAGAACGGCATCCCCACACACTACATCGCAGCAGACGTTGAGCAGGGGCTCATGCAGGTTCGTAACCTCACCGTTCCGAAGCTTGAATTTGTCCTCCGTTACTTCACAGCAGGCAGTATGTGCCGCCGTTTCACATTGGAAGAGGGCATTGTTTTTGACCCCGTTTACACTGAGGTTACTCTCAAAGATGATATTCAGGGCGACCCGCTCATCAGCGAGCGTATCTGCATCATGAAGGGTCTTCTTAAAGAAGGTCAGTACGATGAGGCTCTCAGCATTCTTGAGCGCGTTGGTGAAGTTCTTAAAAAGGAACTCGCTCCCCTCGGTCTTACACTCATCGACTTCAAGATTGAAATCGGTTACGATGAGAATGGCAAGATGTACGTTGCTGACGAAATCACACCTGACATCTGGCGTGTCCGCGATGAGAATGGCAACATTCCCAACCAGATTGATTGCTCCAAGATGCTCATCAAAAAACTCGGCTTATAATTTATCGTAAAAAACAAACACCTTGGGAATGTACTTTCCAGGGTGTTTTATATTACTGCGAAAATTCTGTCACAATTACGTTGTACATATACTTGAAGAAAAGGAGGATTACGCATGGCGAAAGACAGAAAAGAGAAAAAGAGAAAGAAAAAGTTTACATCCCGTTTATTCTGGCTTTGTATAATCGCATTGATTGTCTGGACAATATGGGGAAACCTCACCATTGAAACAAATTCCGTAACCATCACAAGTAAAAATCTTCCGCAGAGCTTTGACGGATTCAGAATTGCTCACGTTTCAGACCTGCACAACACAGAATTTGGTGATAACAATGAAAAAATCATCACCATCCTGTCAAACGCAAAGCCTGATATAATCGCAATCACCGGTGACATTGTTGACTCCAACCGCACAGACGTTGACACAGCACTCAATTTTGCACGTCAGGCAGCAGAGATTGCGCCGTGTTATTTTGTTGCGGGTAATCAGGAAACATCCATATCAGACAGTGAATACTCAAGACTTAAAGACGGTCTGACACAAATCGGTGTAACCATTCTTAAAGACAGCAAAGTAACAATCGAACGTGGTGAAGAAAAAATTTCAATCATCGGTGTTGAAGATTTCTTTGTACAAAACGCAGGGGAATTCACACTGAGTATAGACGCAGACAAACTGTGCGAATTAAACTCTGATGAGCAATTTTCAATCCTTCTCTCCCACCGTCCTGATTACTTTGACGATTACGTAAAGAGCGGCTGCGACCTTGTACTCACGGGTCACACCCACGGCGGTCAGTTCAGACTACCCTATATCGGCGGTCTTTACGTGCCAAGTCAGGGATTTTTTCCCGAATATGATGCGGGTATGTTTTCACAGGACGGGACTGATATGATTGTCAGCAGAGGGCTTGGAAACAGCCGTTTCCCTTTCCGTTTCAACAACCGACCCGAAGTTATAATCATTGAATTGAAAACAGAAAAATAATAGTTTCATCCGCTTAAAACCGAAATTAAGCGGATGACTTTTTACCATAAATCCGCATCCGTTACATATCATAATGCGGAAACTTGAAAACTTTATTGCATCAACAGTTATTTCGTCTTAATTATTGTAACATTTTCACAAATAATTATTGCAAATATAATAAGTATATGTTAAAATTTAGGTTAACATATTTCAGGAAGGAGTGCTTGCTGTGAGCAAAGTCAGCAGCGTTGTACGAAAAGAAACCGCATACATCGCAACGTTTACCATAATACTGAGCGTGCTTATGCAGTCAGTGTTTTTAATCATCGGTAAATGGGACCTTAAAGTTCTTTTCGGCAACCTTTTCGGCGCTTTTGCCGCGGTATTGAGTTTCTTCCTGCTCGGTCTTACTGTGCAGAAAGCGGTTACGCAGGACGAGAAAAAAGCGGCGGTCACAATGAAAGTTTCCCAGATGGGCAGACTGCTTATGCTTTTTGTGTTTGCGATTGTTGGTTACTTTGTCCCCGTATTCAATCTGTTTGCGGTTGTAATCCCTTTCGTATTCCCGAGAATTGCTATTGCGCTTCTCCCCGTTTTCCGCAAGACCAGATAAATTTTCGGAGGTGGCAACTTTGAGCAAAACCGAAAAATCACTTAAATTCCGGCTACTTGACATATTCTACATCCTGATGATGATTCTGCCGCTCGCCGCGGGGGTGATTCTCAGGCTTATTACAAAGCCCGCTTCAGAGGGAATCTCAATCACAGGCGCACAGATTTATTTCACAATCCCGATGCCGATTCAGGATTTTCCTGTAACGGAATCTCAGGTGACGTCGCTGCTTGTTATGATCACAATTTTATTCGTGTGTCTTTACCTGACTCACGGATTGAGCGAAAAGATCACTCTCAAGCGTCAGCACTTTGCTGAGATGATTGTTGAAAAGGTGGACAAACTTGCAAAAGACAATATGGGCGAATACTTTATGGGCTTTGCACCATTCATTGTTGCAGTGCTTGCGCTGTCAGCCTTCTCGTCACTTACAAGCCTGCTTGGTCTTTATCCGCCCACTTCGGACATCAATGTTGTTGGCGGCTGGGCAATCCTTGTATTCTTTATCATAACTTACTACAAAATGAAATGTGGCCCGCTTGCGTACCTCAAAGGTTTCACGCAGCCCGTTGCGTTGCTTGCTCCTATCAACTTTGTGAGCGAATTTGCAACTCCCGTTTCAATGGCTTTCCGTCATTACGGCAACGTGCTTTCAGGCACTGTAATCTCCGTGCTTCTCGGCTCGGCTCTTGCAGGTCTTTCATCAATGTTACTCGGCTCTCTGCCGGGATTCCTTGCGGATATTCCGCTTTTCCAATTCGGTATTCCCGCTGTGCTGTCAATCTACTTTGACGTTTTCAGCGGCGGTCTTCAGGCTTTCATTTTCGCAATGCTGACGATGGTTTACGTTTCAGGTGCGTTTGACATAACCGCATATATGAAACGCAAAGAACGTAAAGCAGCGAAAATCAAAAAATAAACAATTTCACGGACGGAGGAAAACAAAATGGAACTCGCACTTGGTATTATTTTAGGTTGTTGCGCTCTTGGCGCAGGTATCGCTATGATCGCCGGTATCGGCCCCGGTATCGGTGAAGGTAACGCAGTTGCAAAGGCTTGTGAAGCAATCGGACGTCAGCCCGAATGTAAAGGTGAAGTTACAACAACAATGCTCATGGGTTGTGCTATCGCTGAAACAACCGGTCTTTACGCGCTTGTAATCGCAATCCTTCTCATATTCGTTGCGCCGAACGTACTTGTTAATGTTCTTAAAGAAGCATTGGGACTCATCGGCTAATTCAAGTTACATCGGTTGGAGTGATTTTTAAATGATTATACAATCATTGGACGTAATCTCCATCAATCTGTGGCAGACGCTTGTATCACTGATTAACCTTGTTATTCTTTTCTTGCTTGTCAAGAAATTTTTGTACAAGCCCGTTCAGAAGATGCTTTCAAAACGTCAGGACACAATTGACGGCGAATACGATGCTGCAAAGCAGGCAAAAGAACAAGCCCTCAATGACAAAGCAGCATATGAAGAAAAATTGAAAAACGCCAAATATGAAGCCGATGAAGTTATCAAATCCGCAGTTGACACCGCTAATGAGCGTCAGCAGGAAATCCTTGCCGAAGCAAAAGACAAAGCGCAGGGCATTATCCGTCAGGCTCAGAATGATGCTGAACTTGAAATCAAGAAAGCAGAAAGCACAATCAAAAGAGAAATTGTGGACGTTTCCACACTTCTTACAGAAAAGTTGCTTGAACGCGAAATCAACTCGGATGACCATAAAGGTCTGATTGATTCCTTCATAGAGGAAATGGGTGACGATAATGACGCAAACTAGCAGAGAATACGGTGAAGCGTTGTTTATGCTCGCACTTGAAGAAAATCAGGTTGCGCAGTATTCGCAAGCCCTTCAGAGCGTTGGCAGAATTATTGAGGAAACTCCCGAATACGTTGATTTCCTCACATCCCCCGCAATACCGCTTATGGAGCGCCTCGCCGCACTTGACGAAGCGTTTGGCGACAGCCTGCCCGAATACGTGTTGTCCTTCATCAAAATCCTTTGTGAAAACAGACAGGCGTATCTGATAGGCGGTTGCATTGAAGAATTTGAAAAACTTGTGCAGGTAATGTCTAACCGCACAACCGCAACGGTTTACTCCGTTGTTGACCTGAGTGAAAGTCAGAAAGCCGCTCTTTGCAGCAAACTTGAAAAGATTTGCGGCAGGCAGGTTGACCTTGAATGTTTAAGGGACCCCTCCCTCATCGGCGGCATACGAATTGAAATCGACGGTAAAATATTTGACGGCAGCATTAAACAACGTCTGCACAATGTAAAGGAAGTGATTAACTGATGAACAGACCTGAAGAAATCAGTAATATCATTAAAACTCAGATTAAAAATTACAAATCACGCATTGAGATGACCGAATCCGGCACTGTAATTCTTGTTGGTGACGGCATCGCACGCGTTTACGGTTTGCGTAACTGTATGGCAAACGAGTTGCTCAGATTTGAGGGCGGCGGTTTTGGCGTTGCGCAAAACCTTGAAGAAGAAACTGTTTCCGTTGCTATTCTTTCCGATAACAATGACATCAGAGAGGGTTCAAAAGTAAGCAGGACAGGCGAAGTCCTTTCAACACCCGTAGGCGACAAACTCCTTGGCCGTGTTGTTGACGCACTTGGCAACCCCATCGATGGCAAAGGTCCGATTGAATACAGTGGCACACGTCCGCTTGAATCCGATGCTCCCGGCATCATTGAGCGTGAAAGCGTAAGCGTACCGCTCCAGACAGGCATCAAGGCTATTGACAGTATGATTCC
>JAZQTF010000025.1:0-1619 GCA_045630445.1 Acutalibacteraceae bacterium | reverse complement strand
CTGAGAGGCAGGTATTCCTGCGACCCATTAACCTGATCTGGATAATGCCAGCGTAGGGAGCATATTTTTTCAGTGCGTTGTCGATTTGCGTTATATTGCAGGAATTGAAAATGTACTTACCAAATGCTTTCGCTGGGGTTTTCCGGCGAAGGCATTTTTGTTTTGGAGGTAAAAAATATGAAAGCAAGCATCGCAATCCAAGTCCTTCCCGCAACCCCCGACCAGAATGAACTTGTCCGCATTGTTGACGAGGTCATCGCGTTCATTCAAAGCAGCGGGCTCAATTACCACGTGGGGCCGTTTGAAACAACTATTGAGGGTGATGACTACAATCAACTGATGGACATTGTCAAGGAATGTCAGCACGTTGCAATCCGCGCAGGTGCGGAAAGTGTATCCGCATACGTGAAAATTGTCTATCGTCCCGAGGGTGAAATTTTAACCATTGACGGGAAGGTCAAAAAGTATGTTAAGGCGTAATATCCCGTCAATTGTCACGGTTGCCGCAGTGCTTGCGCTATGGCAATCCGTCTGCTGTGCGGGGCTGATTGAGCCGTATATGCTCCCCTCTCCGCTGGCGGTTATACACGCTTTTATAAGCGAACTGCCCCTGCTTTTGTCGCACTCACTGACAACGTTGCAGGAGGCTTTTGCGGGGCTTTTCATCGGCATCGGCATCGGTTTCATTGTGGCAACCCTGATGGACCGTTTCCACATCCTTTACAAAGCGTTCAGCCCCCTGCTGATTATCACGCAGACTGTTCCGTCCGTTGCAATCGCACCGCTTCTTGTGCTGTGGTTCGGATATGAAATGACTCCGAAAATTGTTCTGATTGTCATTACAACGTTCTTTCCGATAACGGTCGGTCTGCTTGACGGATTCAGAAGCGTTGACAAAGATGCGATAAATCTTTTACGCTCAATGGGCGCAAGCAAAAGGCAGATTTTCCGCCACATCAAACTCCCATCCGCCCTGCCCCATTTCTTTTCAGGGCTTAAAATCGCCGCCGCTTACAGTGTTGTCGGCGCGGTGATAAGCGAATGGCTGGGCGGTTTTGACGGGCTTGGCGTTTATATGACACGAGTTAAAAAAGCGTTTGCTTTTGACAAAATGTTTGCGGTAATTTTTCTTATCAGTGCAATTTCGCTGGCACTGATGGCACTTGTTAATCTGACACAGAAGATATGTATGCCATACCGCTATGACAACAAAAAAATCAGGAGGAAATTATGAAAAAGATTATTATTTTATTGATATGTGTTGCACTCATTTTCAGCACATTCGGTTGTGCTGCTGACAATACGGATATGCAGACAATCACAATTGTCCTTGACTGGACACCCAACACCAACCACACAGGCTTGTTCGTTGCTCAGGCAAAGGGATATTTTGAACAAGCGGGGCTGAAAGTGGAGATTGTGCAGCCGCCCGAAAGCGGTGCGGAAGCACTTGTTGCTTCGGGCAACGCACAATTCGGAATTTCGTTTCAGGACTCATTGGCACCTGCTTTTGCGGCGGAATCTCCCCTGCCGATAACTGCCGTTGCAGCGGTTGTGCAACACAACACATCGGGCATCATTTCCCGCGCAGGTGACGGAATCACCAGCCCGAAAGGTCT
>JAZQTF010000024.1:0-13483 GCA_045630445.1 Acutalibacteraceae bacterium | reverse complement strand
GAATACCGCACCATCTGATTGATTTTCTTGACGTGACGGAATCGTTCAGTGTTGCCCGTTTTGTTGAACTTGCGGGTGAGTGCATCCGTGATGTGCATTCGCGTGGCAAACTGCCGATAATCGTTGGTGGCACGGGTCTTTATGTAAACTCCCTGATTGACAATCTTGAGTTTGTTGATGCGGGTGGGGATGAGCAGTACAGGGCGCATCTTCGTGAGCGTGCTGAAAAAGAAGGAGCACAATCTCTCCTTGATGAATTGATGCTCATTGATAAAGAAACCGCACTTAAACTTCATCCCAACAATCTTGGCAGGATTATAAGAGCGCTTGAACTTTACAAAACTTCGGGCGTCACAATGAGTGAACAGGTTGAGCGTTCACGTCGCACACCGTCGCCCTATGCACCCGTTGTGATAGGCATTGATTATCTTGACAGAGCAACTCTTTACAACCGCATCAATATGCGTGTTGACCTTATGATTGAAAACGGTCTTGTGGAAGAAGCGCGTACAATGCGTGAAAAGACTGAGAAAACAGCCGCTCAGGCAATCGGCCACAAAGAACTTGAACTGTATTTTCAGGGCAGTTCAACTCTTGAACAGGCGGCTGAAAACTTAAAAATGCAGACAAGGCGTTACGCGAAGCGTCAGTTGACGTGGTTCAGGCGTGACGAGAGAATAAATTGGATATACGCTGACGATGAGAGTGCGCAGGAAACTGTGCTTGAGCGTGCAAAGCGTATCTATCTTGAAGAAAGGAAGAACGAAAGTGGAAGGCACTAAAATTATCTATAAACGATTGATAACAATTTTCGCATTGATTCTTGCGACGTGTTATCTTGGCTATCAACTGGTAAGTTATTTTTCCGGTGTACCCGTCGCAACCGAGTCAGCAATTTCTTACACCGCTTATAACGTGATTGAAACCCAGGCTTTTGCAGTGCGTGATGAGAGCATTATCTATTCCGACAAAAACGGAGTTGCTGTCAATGCCGTTGAGGATGGCACAAAGGTTGCCGCAACAACCGTTGTAAAGCGTTTGTTTCCAAGCACTGCCGCCGCTCAGGCTTATCAGCAGTTGCAGACGGTGAATGAAGACATTGAGTATTACGAAACAATCTACCGTCAACAGCAGACTCTCAACATTGACAAAACAACAAATGATAACAATCTCAAATCCACTTATTACGATATTCTTGATGCAATTGAAACAAATGATTTTTCTCTTACTTCCTCAAAGGTGAGGGATATGGAGTTGTATATCACAAGAAGGCAACTTCTCACCGGTGAATCATTTGACCTTGAGCAGACAATTTCAAACCTCAGATCTCTCAGACAGACCTTGCTCAGTCAGGCAAATGCCGTTACCGTAACTTCGGGCAAAGTCGGCTATTACACCGGCAAGGTTGACGGATATGAGAATGTTCTGAGTTATGACCAGATTGGCAAAATCACAATGGAGCAGATAAATTCCGCAATCAACTCATCACCCGCACCCGTTGATAATTCAGCGGTTGGCAAGATTAACGAGAGTTTTACGTGGTATTTTCTCTGCGTTGTTGACACCGCGGCAATCAACAGTGTTTCAACAGGGGATATGATTGAAGTAAATATGCCGTTTGGTGACGTCGATTCTTTTGAAATGAGAATTCATTCAATCACAAACGCTGATGCAGAGCATTGTGTGCTGGTGCTTGAAAGCACTTTGATGAATGAAAAGGTTGCAAACTTCCGCATTGAAACTTTGCAACTGCGTCTTGAAAAATACAGCGGAATCCGTATCAGAAGTCAGGCGCTCAGAATAAATGAAAACGGAGAAACAGGTGTTTACGTGCTGGTCGGCACACTTGTGCGATTCAGAAAAACCGAGTGCATTTATTCTCAGGGCGAGTATATGATTGTTGAGGCGGCAAAAATCGGCAACAACTCAACTCTTGAAATTCATGACAGTGTAATCTATGAGGGGAAGAATTTATATGACGGAAGAGTTTTATAATATCTCCGAAAATATAAAACGCGTACAGGAAAACATCGCTGCGGCAGCGCTCAGGTCGGGCAGGGCAGTGGATGCAGTCAATCTTGTAGCCGTTACAAAAACCGTTGACGTTGCGCGTATAAACCACGCGGTTTCCTGCGGTGTAAAATATATCGGAGAAAACAAGGTGCAGGAGTTTCTGCAAAAACGTGATGAATTGAATCTCAGTGCAGTAAAATCCCATCTTATCGGCCATCTGCAGACAAACAAGGTTTCAAAAATTGTCGGCAAAGTGGATATGATTGAGTCTGTTGACAGCGTCAGACTTGCCGGAGCAATAAGCAAAAAATCAATTGAACTCGGTATTAAAACTGACATCTTGTTGCAGGTGAATATCGGCAGGGAAGAAACAAAGAGCGGAATTTTGCCTGAGCAACTTTTTGAAATTGCTGACGAAATAAGTCAATTTGATGGCATTATCGTGCGCGGATTGATGGCAATCCCGCCTGCAAACGTAAATAATTCAGAAAAATATAAGTTTTTTTCAAATATGGCGCAACTGTTTATTGACATTGATGCCAAAAAAATGGATAATAGTAATATGGGTGTATTGTCGATGGGTATGTCCGGAGACTATGAAATTGCCGTTGAATGTGGTGCAACTCTTGTCAGGGTCGGCACAGGCATCTTCGGTCAGAGAAATTATAATGTTTAGGAGGAAAGTACAATGGGAATTATGGATAAGTTCAAGAAGATGGTTGACGGTATCGATGACGAGGACGATAACGATTTTGTCGTCTATTCAAAGCCTTCATCAAACAACAAATCATCAAATCAAAACATAAATGAGTACAGAAGTCAGGCAATGCCTGCTTCACCGTCGGGAGGTAACAAGATTATGAGCGTTCATCCCCAGAATCAGCCCGCAGTTGTCCTTGTAAAGCCGGAGAGTTTCACAGAGGCTTCTTCAATCGCTGACAACATCAACGAAAAGCGTACAGTTGTTCTCAACCTTGAGTCAACAAATATGGAAATTGCAAGGCGACTTGTTGACTTCCTTGTGGGTGTTGCTTACGCAAACGGCGCAACTTGCAAAAAGGTTGCAAGCAAGACTTTTATCTTCACACCTAAAAACACTGCCGTAATCGGTGAGGTCAGCGGTGACGTTGCCGATGAAGGAATTATTTTCTAATCAGACCAATCAGGTTAAAGGGGCTTATATTTTATGTTAAAACCTTCGCAGATAAGGGAGAAGGAGTTTGCCAAAACAACAATGGGCGGCTATAAGATGTCCGATGTTGACGGCTTCCTTGATGAAGTTGTTGAGTCTTATGAGCAACTCTACAAGGAAAATTCCGAACTTCTCAAAAAACTGCGTCTTCTTGTTGACAACATTGAAGAGTACAGAAGAAAAGAACAACTCAGTGGTGCAACCGCTGATGAAACTCTTCTCAATGCCAATGAGGAGGCAGAGCGTATAATATCACAGGCAAGGCTTGAAGCGGAGCAGATTGTTGCCGATGCAAAAAACAAATCGGCACAGATAGGCGTAAGTCAGGCTGCGCTTGATGAGATCAGATCCCTCCGTGAAAAAGAGGAGCAGATTCTTGCAAACATCAGGGCGGAGTCCGAAAAATTCCGTAAAGGTTTGCTTGCAATGTACACTGAGCATCTGACGCTGATTCAGTCAATGGTTGACGGTAAAGCACCTGCCAGGTCCGTTGACAAACAGCCCAAGTGCGAAAGTTACGAAAAGAAACTTGACGTCAAGAGCGCAGAGATTGATGAAAAATTCGTCTATGATGATATTGATGCGTTTTTCGCTGAGGCATTGGCGCAGGAAAACAGTCGTGTCAAGGAGGCTTTTGGTGGCTTCAGGTTTGAAATGGGTGGCGAGCAGGAGGAGATTCCCGCTGTTGAAACCGTTTCCGATTTTGAAGAAACCGATTCTTCCGCGGATGAGTACATCACCGTACATAGCACTTCTGATGAAAGTGCGGACAATGCTTCAAAACCCGATGATATCAAGTCAGGTTTCAAAATTTCTTTCCCCGACGAAGATGACCAGTCGGACAATGATGACGAAAATTTAGACGATTTGTTCGCAGGATTTTTCAACAATAACAAACCCGAATAAAATCGTTTCACAACATAAGGAGAGTAGTACAATTATGTCGCAGGATTACAACCAGACACTTAATCTGTTAAAGACCGATTTCCCGATGAGAGCGGGACTTCCGCAGAGAGAGCCCGAAATGCTCAAAAAATGGTACGATGAGTGCCGTTATGAGCGTCTTATGGAGAAGAACGAAGGCAAGCCGTTGTTCGTATTGCACGATGGCCCTCCCTACGCAAACGGAGACATCCATCTTGGCACAGCGCTCAACAAGATTCTCAAGGACTTCATCGTAAGATATAAGAATATGTCGGGCTTCAAAGCGCCCTACGTTCCCGGCTGGGATACTCACGGTCTTCCCACAGAACTCAAAGCAAGAGCAAAAGCAGGCATTGATGCAAACTCAACAATTTCTGATGTTGAACTCCGTTCAATGTGCCGTGACTTTACTTTGGGTTACCTTGATGACCAGAGAGAGCAGTTCAAAAGACTTGGCGGAATAGGTGAATGGAACAATCCGTACATCACCCTTACACCTGATTTTGAGAAGATGCAACTTGAAATCTTCGCAACAATGGCAAATAAGGGCTATATCTACAAAGGCCTCAAACCTGTTTACTGGTGTGCAGAGTGTCAGACCGCTCTGGCTGAGGCAGAGATTGAATACGCGGAGGACCCGTGTGATTCCATCTACGTAAAATTCAACGTAACTGATGATAAAGGCAAACTCACCGCAATGGGTGCTGATCTTTCAAAGACTTACTTCGTAATCTGGACAACAACCACATGGACTTTGCCCGGTAACGTTGCAATCTGCGTTGGCCCCGAGTTTACTTATGTTCTCGTAAAGGCTAACGGAGAGTATTATGTTCTTGCAAAAGAACTTGCTGAAAAGGTAATGGCAATCAATGAGTATGAGTATGAAATCATTGGTGAGATTGCCGGCAGTGAACTTGAATATATGTCCGCACAGCATCCGTTCCTTGACAGAAAATCCCTCGTAATCGTTGGTGACCACGTAACTCTTGACGCTGGTACAGGTTGCGTTCATACCGCTCCCGGCCACGGTGTTGAGGACTTTGACGTTTCCAAAAAATACAGCGAACTTGAAATCGTAGTTCCCGTTGACGATAAGGGCTTCCTTACCGCAGAAGCAGGAATGTTCAAAGGTTTCAAAACTGACGTTGCAAGCAAGGTTATCAAAAAACACCTTGTTGAAATCGGCGCTCTCTACGCAAGTGAGAAGATTGTTCACCAGTATCCGCACTGCTGGAGATGTAAGCAGCCGATTATCTATCGTGCAACAAGTCAGTGGTTCTGCTCAATTGATGACTTCAAGCAGCAGGCTCTTGATGAGGCACAGAAAGTTCAGTGGCTTCCCGACTGGGGTAAAGAGCGTATGCGTTCAATGATTTCTGAGCGTAAAGACTGGTGTATTTCCCGTCAGCGTAAATGGGGCGTTCCGATTCCCGTATTCTATTGCGCAGATTGTGGCAAGGAAATCGTTGATTATGACGTAATGATGAGAATTTCCGCTATGTTTGGTGAGCATGGCTCTGACGTATGGTTCAGCAAGGACGCAAAGGAACTTCTCCCCGAAGGCTTCAAGTGTCCGCACTGTGCAAGTGACAGAGAGTTCTATAAAGAAAAGGATATTATGGACGTTTGGTTTGACTCCGGTTCAAGCCATACTGCAGTATGTGCACAGAGACCTTACCTCAAATATCCCGTTGATGTTTACCTTGAGGGTGCTGACCAGTTCAGAGGTTGGTTCCAGTCCTCATTGCTCACATCAATCGCATACAAGGGCGTTGCTCCTTACAAGACCGTAATTTCTCACGGCTGGGTAGTTGACGGTGAGGGCAGAAAGATGTCCAAATCTTTGGGCAATGGTATCGTTCCGTCTGAAATCGTTGAGAAATATGGTGCAGATATTCTTCGTCTGTGGGTTGCATCTTCTGACTACCACGCAGACATCAGAATTTCTAACGATATTCTCAAGCAACTCTCCGAAGTTTACAGAAAAATCAGAAACACAGCACGTTTTATGCTCGGTAACCTTAACGATTTTGAGCCTGACCGTGATGCAGTTTCCGCAGATAAATTCCTTGATATTGACAGATTTGCTCTTATGCGTCTTGATGCTCTTGTAAGCAAGTGCATTGAAGCGTATGAGAATTATGAGTATCACATCATCTTCCACGCAATCCACAATTTCTGCGTAGTTGATATGTCAAACTTCTACCTTGACGTAATCAAGGACAGATTGTACATTGAGCCTGAAAACAGCGAGTCAAGACGTGCTGCTCAGACTGTAATGCACAAGATTCTCAGAAGTCTTACTCTTCTCGTATCACCGATTCTTGCTTTCACATCCGAAGAAATCTGGGGCTATATGCCGCACAGCAGTACTGATAACGTTGAGTCAGTTCTTTTCAATGAGATTACTGCTGATATGGTAATCGGTAAGGATGATGAACTCGTTGCAAGATGGGACAGACTCCATCAGGTACGCGATGACGTCAAGAAAGCACTTGAAATCGCAAGAGCGTCAAAGATTATCGGTTCTTCTCTTGATGCAAAGGTTTCATTGTTTGCTGACGGTGAACTTTATGACTTCCTTAAAGCAAATGAGGATGCTCTCTCCGTTATTTTCATCACTTCCGGTGCGAAGGTTGAAAAGGGTGAGGGTGAATTCAAAGGCACAGTTGAAGGTCTCAGCGTAAGCGTTGCTCCCGCAGATGGTGCAAAGTGTGAGCGTTGCTGGTCTTACAGCACAGAAGTCGGCACTGACAGTGAGCATCCGACACTCTGCCCGAGATGTGCAAAAATCATTAAAGAAAATTTCTAAATCCATAAAAATACGCTCGGAGTTTCTCAGAAATTCCGAGAGTATTTCTGTTTCCGAAAGGGGAGAATGAGGTTGGTTGCGGTATCCCTTATCATTGCAACTTTGTTGGTTGCGGTTGACCAACTTATAAAAATAATAATTGACCTGTGGCTTGTGTCGCGTGGTGAAGTTGTTGTCTTTGACGGCATCTTGTCGCTCGCTTATGTTGAAAACACAGGAGCAGCGTGGGGTGCGCTTGAGGGCAAACGATGGTTTTTGGTTGTGGTTGCTCTTGTTGCAATTGTTATCATCATCTATATGATGTGCAAGGGCAAAATCAAGGGCGTGTGCTACAACGTTGCAACCGTGTTGCTTCTCGCGGGCGGACTCGGCAATCTCATTGACCGCGTTTTCCGTGGCTATGTTATCGATTATCTCAAAGTAACTTTCATTGATTTCCCCGTGTTCAATTTTGCGGATTGTCTTATAACTGTCGGTGCGTGTTTCCTGATTGTGAAATTGGTTCAGGAAATGGTTGTTGAATTCAAAGCGGACCGCGCAAAGAAGGCTGATTCTGTCAATTCTTCCGATGTAGAAACCGCACAGGTTGATGAAATTTCCGCTGATGAAACCACTGTTGAAGAGTAGTTTCGGTGACAGATATGGAAAATCTCTATACCTTATCAGTAAGTGAAGAAAACTCAAACCTGCGTATTGACAAGATACTTGCTCAGGAAATGGACGGTATGACCCGCTCTGCAATACAAGGCCTGATTGAAAACGGCAACGTTACGGTCAATGGAAAAAAATGCAGTAAAAACACAAAGACTTGTGTGGGTGATATAGTTGAAGTCGTCCTGCCCGAGGTGCGTACTCTTGACGTTGAAGCGCAGGATATACCAATAGAAATAGTATATGAAGATTCGGATTTGCTCGTTGTAAACAAACCCAAAGGGATGGTTGTTCATCCTGCTGCGGGTAATTATGACGGCACTCTTGTCAACGCATTGATGTTCCATTGTGGTGACAGTCTTTCAGGAATTAACGGCGTTTTGCGTCCCGGAATTGTTCACCGCATTGACAAGGACACAAGCGGACTATTGATTGTGGCTAAAAACGACCGCGCTCATCAGGGGCTTGCTGAGCAGATAAAGGAGCACAGTTTTCTGCGTGAGTATGAAGCGGTTGTTTATGGTAAGATAAAAGACGATTGCGGTACAGTTGACGCGCCGATAGGGCGTCATCATACCGATCGCAAAAAAATGTGCGTGACAACAAAAAACTCACGCAATGCGGTAACTCATTATGAAGTTCTGGGTAGATATAATGGGTTTACACATCTTAAACTCAGGCTTGAAACCGGACGTACTCATCAGATTCGCGTGCATATGGCGCACATCGGTCATCCCGTTGCGGGTGATGCGGTGTACGGACCGAAGAAAGTTATAACTTCTCTCGGCGGTCAGTGTCTCCATGCGCGTGTGATTGGATTTGTTCATCCGGTAAGCGGTGAGTATCTTGACTTTAAAAGCGATTTACCCGAATACTTTATCAAATTTTTAGATGGCCTTGGGAGGTAAATATGGACAAGAATTTAAAACAAGAACTGAAAAAGATTGCGTGCAAGGTAAGACTTGGCGTAATCAAAGGCGTTTATAGTGCAAAGTCAGGTCATCCGGGCGGCTCTTTGTCCGTGGCTGACATTATGACTTATCTCTATTTTTCCTATCTTAACGTAAAGGTTGATGAGCCGAAGTGGGAAGACAGAGACAGATTCGTACTTTCCAAGGGTCACAGTGCGCCCGCCCTTTACAGTGCGCTTGCTCTGAAAGGATATTTTCCCGTTGAGGAGATGGAAAAACTCCGCAAAACCGGGGAGATGCTCCAGGGTCACCCCGATATGAAAAAGATTCCCGGTGTTGATTTCAGCACAGGCTCACTCGGACAGGGTCTTTCAGGCGCTGTCGGAATGGCTCTTGCCGGCAAACTTGACAACAAGTCCTATCGTGTTGTTGCTGTTTGCGGTGACGGTGAGATTCAGGAAGGTCAGATCTGGGAGGCTGCAATGTTTGCAAATGCGAAGAAACTTTCAAACCTCACAGTAGTTGTTGACAACAACAATTTGCAGATTGACGGCACTGTTGAGGAAGTAAACTCACCTTATCCGATTGCTGAGAAGTTTGCTGCATTTGGTTTTAATACAATTGAGATTAACGGCCACTGCTTTGATGAGATTGACGAGGCTTTCAAAAATGCAGACAAATGCACAGATAAGCCCACCGCAATCATCGCAAAGACAGTCAAGGGCAAGGGCGTTTCATTTATGGAAAACAACGTTTCCTGGCACGGAAGCGCTCCCAATCAGGAACAGTATGAAAGGGCAACTGCAGAACTCAATGAGGCTCTTGCGGCGTTAGAGGTGAAATAAATGGAAGTTAAAAAGACTGCAACAAGAGATGCCTACGGTAATGCGTTGGTTGAACTTGGAAAGAAATATGACAATCTTATCGTAATGGATGCTGACCTTGCATCTGCAACAAAGACGGGCGTGTTCAAAAAGGCTTGCCCCGAAAAGTTCTTTGATTGCGGTATCGCAGAGGGCAATATGATGGGCATCGCGGCTGGTCTTGCTGCAAGCGGAAAACTTGTTTTCGCAAGTTCTTTTGCAATGTTTGCTGCAGGCAGAGCGTTTGAACAAATCAGAAACTCTATCGCTTACCCCAATCTTAACGTAAAAATCGGTGCATCCCATGCGGGTATCTCCGTTGGTGAAGATGGCGCATCCCATCAGTGTTGTGAGGATATTGCGCTTATGCGTTCAATTCCCAATATGGTTGTAATCAATCCCGCTGATGAGTTTGAGGCAAGGCAGGCAGTTTTGGCTGCTGCTGAATATTACGGCCCCGTATATATGCGATTCGGCCGTCTTGCAATTGAAAACGTATTTGATGAGAATTACAAGTTTGAGTGGGGCAAAGCAGTTAAAGTCAAGGATGGCTCCGATGCTACAATTATCTCAACCGGTCTTATGACTCTTGAGGCTGTGAAAGCGGCTGAAATCCTTGCTTCTGAGGGCATTTCCGTCCGAGTGCTCAATATCCACACAATCAAACCGCTTGACGTTGAATCCGTTCTTGCTGCTGCAAGAGAGACCGGCGCAATCGTTACTGCGGAGGAACATAATATTATTGGTGGTCTCGGCTCTGCAGTTTGTGAAGTAATCTGTGAGCAGTGTCCCGTACCCGTTCTCCGTGTCGGTGTTGAGGACACATTCGGCAAGTCAGGTCCTGCAAAGGAACTTCTTGAACTTTACCGTCTCAATGCTGAATATATCGTTGAAAAAGTGAAAGCAGTTATCGCTTTGAAGAAGTAATTTTCAAAACTGGAATTAACTGTGAATAAACTTCTTTGAAAAAGTAAATAAACATAAAACAAAACGGCGAAAATATTGCATTTCCGCCGTTTTTTGTGTAGTATAATAAATGTAATGATAGTACATGTACTATTTTTCCCGATCGGAAATAACCTTGACGTAGTAACGTCTTTCTCTCGGGCCATCAAATTCGCAGAAGAAGATTGCCTGCCACGCGCCAAGCAGCGGCCATCCGCCGTCAACAATGAGGTTTAATTCGCACTGCATAACGCTTGATTTGATGTGTGCGAATGAGTTTCCCTCCATGTGTTTGAAACACGGCAGAGTGGGGAATGCGTTTTCAAGACCCTTGAGAGTGTCGTGCGCAACGTTTTCCTTGTCGGTGTTTTCGGTGATGATGATTGCTGCGGTTGTGTGCGGACAGTACACAATGGCAAATCCGTCCTCAACACCGCTCTCGTTGATAGCGTCGGACACTTGTCTGGTGATGTCATAAAAGCCTTCTTTTTCCGTTTTTAAGGTAAATTCATACAAATTCGCCATCGTCAAACCTCCCAAAATTTATTTTGCTTATGGCGATTATATCATACAAAATGCCCAAACACAATATATTTTTTAACAAACTGTGAACTTTTTTATAAGATATTTGAAACAATGTGAGAAAACTATTGCGTATATATAATTGTTATGCTAATATTCTAATGACTAATATGGGGGAAGTGGCGTAGTCTGCAATTCCCGTTTAACAGAAAATTAAATACTTTCATTATAAATAATGAGCAGGAAAGGATGGTTTTCATGAGAAAACTTATGAGAAATTTGAAAGGAAGATTGGGCAACAACAAGGGTAGTTCACTCCTTGCAGTAGTTGCAACTATGGCAATTTTGTCAATAGTTTGTCTCTGTGCGGCAGGTATCGCACTCACCAACTATAAAACGTCTCAGACTATCACTTCACAGGATAGTTATTATTACACTGCTATCACAAGTCAGGGTAAGTTGGTCACACACGTCACTGACACCGCTAATGACCTTGCAAGTTCAACTGACTGGACGGAGGACAACGCTTTCTCACGTTACTATCAGAAGATCAAGGATGCAGCAGATGCTTTCCAGGTAACAATGGGTGACACAAAGTACAATGGTGACTACACTGCAACCAATGAGATTATTGTCCCTGAGAGCGGCGTTTTCGCAAATGAAAAGAGCTGTGTGTTCACAATCAGAACAACAGTTACTGATTCTGATGGCAAGTCCCAGGTTTACACTTCAACTGTAACAGTAATCACACCTCAGTCAACTGCTGATTCAATCATCACAGACGCAACAGGTATTTTCAACACAGGTTACGCAGTTGTTGCTGACGGCTCTTCCAAGAACACAAACTGGTACGGCCTCTGGGGCGGATTCAACACCTACTACACACAGAAGGTTGCAAAGAATTCTCCCGTATCCACAAACAAGAACCTCTCCAAGATTTACACTTCTGAGGCTTCAACTCTTGCAAAGAACACAGCAATTGAAAAGTCAGGTATCTTTATGAACCTTGGCACAAGCGAGAATGAGGCAAAGAATCCGCTGAACTACGCTCCGCAGCACAAGTTTGCAAAAGACGGTAGCGTATTCGGTAAGTCAGACGTTGCAAACCGCGTAAACGGTATCAAAATCAATATCACCGGTGCTATTTCCGCTGCAACAAGTGCTGCTGATGTTATTGATGTTGACAGCAGCGCTGCAACAAACATCAAGGTTACAACAAACACAAGAAGCACAGTAAAGACACTCACACTCAAGAGTGCTGCAGTTTCTGCTTCCGGCTATAAAAAATATTACTCCGCAGTTGAGAAGTATTATGATTCTTATAATGGTGACATCACACTCAACTTTGACGTAACAGTCGGTACTGCAAAGTTCACAGGTCTTGATAAGGGCGAGTTCTACCGAGTAATCTGTAATTCCAGTCAGAACTCACACGGCCTTGCTTACCAGCTTGACACAAACAAGAATGGTACAGTTGACACAAACTACACAAGCAGCTGGGGCACAAACTACACTTACATTGACCACTACTTCTCAAACAAGTTCTTCTTTATCGATCTTAATGGTACAGGTACTTTGACAATCAATAACAGAACTACTGTAACAGATATTGACAAGACAAACTCAATCTTCGGTTACTATGATGCAGTGACTCACTACGTAAAGGACGCGTGGGGCAACTACAACGGCGTTGCTCGCGGTAACGTAGTTCTTGATAACTGCTACTTCTTCGTAAATGGTAACATCTTCGTTGGCAACGCTTACAACCTTTCCAACTGTAAGGTTTTTGCAACCGGTGATATCACTCTCGGTAGTGTTTACTACCTTGAAGGTCTCCTTTCCAGTGAAACTGCTGCAGGCTCTGACATCATCAAGCAGACACTTTATTACTGCGATGGTTTGTTTGAGTCCAAACTCATCAGCCGTTATGGTATGGAGTGGGCACTCAAAGTTAATGGTACATCTTACCAGAACTTGAGCGGTGGCGGATTTATCTTCTCCAACTGGCAGATTCAGTGCTTGCTTGACACAGGCAATACCTATAAAGATTCTGTTACGGTTTTTGTTGGATTTATGCCGGTCACAACAACTTATGAGGGTTTCCTTGCAACTTACCGTTACCCGACAGTTCTCAAAGCAGTAATCATTGCTAAGGGCTCTGAAACAATCACAACCTCTGCAAAGACAACAAGCAGTGGTAGAATTTCAAGCAAGAACATTACAGTAGATAACGTTTCCGTTTATCTCAATCCTAATGGTGACACAACAGGTGTTGTTGATACAATTCTTATCGAGGGTCAGATTTACTCCAAGGGTAAGATTCTCACAACAAACTACAACGATGCTGTAACAAATTCCAGTGGTGTTCAGGCTAACCGTTACGCTGCATCTTGTCAGATTCAGTTCATTGAGTATATGGGCGATATGGAACTTGAAGAAATCAACGAATCTTTCGCTGAGGACATCTATGGCGGAAGCCCCGTAATCGTTCAGAATGGCGGTATCCAGAAAGCATAATTAAAACAAAATTGCGGACAATAACTTGTCCGCAATTTTTTATTTCTATCTTATTGACAATTGTTTTTTATAGTATTATTATAAAGTATATATTTAATACTTATCCGGTAGGCAAGGCTACCACAGGGATACG
>JAZQTF010000023.1:0-2376 GCA_045630445.1 Acutalibacteraceae bacterium | reverse complement strand
TTGGCAAACAATAGAAAAAGAGCTTAATTGCAATGTATATTTTGCTGATCCTTATTGTGCTTGGCAGAAAGGGACAAACGAAAATCTTAATGGGTTACTTCGTGAATTCTACCCTAAGGGTAGAAACCTTTCAAGAGTTAGTCCATTGACACTGAAAAAGAACCTGGCGCTAATTAACGCCAGGCCCAAGAAAGTTTTAGGTTATTTAAAACCAGTTGATTTGTTTGAATTAAATGTCAAAAAGTGTTGCACTTAGTTTGACAATTCATCTTTGATTTATTAGTTGTTTGTGTCTGTATCGTCGTAACGATATTCAGGCTCGCCGTTGAAAACGGGCTCATTCTTCTGAGCCATTTTTGCATTATAATCATTTTCTGCTTTGATGCGTTTGATTGATGAAACCGCAAACGCAACGCCACCGGCAACAGTAAAGAGAATGCCTTTCACAAGGTCACCGATTGCAGCGGATTTGTATTCGGGATACTCAAAACAATATTTTGTAAAATTAAGGGCTTCGGAAACAGTAAGCGTACCATCAAAATCTCTGTAATTCATAACAACAAGGCTTACATACCAGGCAACAACCATCACGATAAGTGTTGCGATGATTGCAATTACAACACCCTTGACGCTCTCCTTCTTTGCGAAAAGTGCGTAACCCTTGATTGCGCAGAATGCGCCGACAAGACCACTGATTGCCGCAAGATAACCAAGCTGATAAATAATAACCCATAAGATTCCGCCCGCAAGTGCAAACAAAATCGCACCGAAAACACCGGCAAGAACATTTTCATTTCTGTTATTTTCCATAATGCACACTCCTTTTAAAGTATGCAAGGATTATACAATATTCTTTTCCACTGTGTCAACCACTATTCAGACATAATTCATCATTGATTCAGTTCAATCATCGCAACAAGCACGGTTATGTCATCGCGTCTGCCCTGCGTGTTATCGTACGCGGAATTTGCAAGGTGTCGCGCAAGTTCATCGGGCTCCGTCCCCTCATAATCATTGAGTTCATCAAGCACCCATTTGCTTTCACCAACCGCCGCGCCGTCACTTATCAGCACAACAATGTCATTTTCACAAATCTTCGCCTGCGCCCTGCCGAATTCAACCTCACCAAGAATGCCAATCGGCAACGCAATCGCCTCAATCGGCACACTTCTGTAATTATGCCGCACAAATGAGCGTGTTGCCCCCGCTTTCAGAAACTCAACCCTGCCCGAAAAAGCATCAATCAGCGCAAGGTCAACCGTTGTCAGCGCTTCCGTTTCACCGCTTGAGGAAAGTGCCGCGTTTGCAATCTCCATCGCACAGACAAAACTCATGCCCGCCTGCGTAAGTGACGAAATAATATTGACCGTCATTGCCGAATCAACCGCCGCTCTGCCACCACTGCCCATTCCGTCACTAATCATCATTACCTTTTTACCGTCAAGGGAATCAAAAATACGGTGACAATCGCCGCTTATCCTGCTGTCATCCCCCGCAATTCTGTGAATGCCAAACCTGATTCTGTACTTCGGTTTCTCCTTGAATGTCAGGGTTGTCAGGTTGTCACGCGTGTCAATCCGTGGCATTTCAAAACTGCGCCTGCACGCTTCGGACAATGTTTTTGTAAGCGGAAATTTATCAATCCTGCCCCGCATTTCAGGCACTGTGACTTCAATGCAAAGCCTGCCCGAATGACCCACAGTGCAGGAAACAGCACTCGGAAAGATTGAATATGAATTCATAACCGACATAACCCTCGGCTCGGATTTTCTGTCAGGCGTTTCGTCGCATTCATAGTCCTTTGCAACGTCACCCAGTATCCTTGCCACAAGTCCGAATTCATCAAAAATCCGCTCGCGTATCTCATCCGCGCGTTTTTCCGCCCGTCCCTTTTCTGCAAAATCGTTATACAGTGCGGAGAAAAGTTGCAGAAATTCTTCGCCCTTGATGCATCGGCGCAGGAATTGCGGCGGTGCATTCTTCTGCGTTACCCGCCCGTCCGCCGTGACTATTTCAGCAAGTTCAGAAAAAGTTTTTACGCTCACTTCATTGTTCTGCTCCCAACAAAAATTATGCAATCCGCACCCCGTACAAAGTTCATTATAAACTCTCTCCCCGACCTCATCGGCACTGTCGGGCGCTGATTCAACAACGTTTTTCGTCACTGTTTCAACGCAACAAGCCGCGTCATAAATCGCCTGAGATGCGCTCGCAAGACGCTCTGACACCGCTTTGCTCTGTTTTGTGCTGACAACACGGTCCCTGACCGGCTGAATGAATCCCTCAATTTTCAGCCAGAGTCCTGACGGTGTGACCGCAAACAACGCGGACGCAATCGCAAACTCATATATGTAATTGAGAATCTGCCCCATTTCA
>JAZQTF010000022.1:0-21622 GCA_045630445.1 Acutalibacteraceae bacterium | reverse complement strand
TCCTCGTTTTTTCTCATTTTTTCATATACTTTACTCATTTATGATTTTTGAAAAAATCTGTTTACAAAGTCGCATTTTTAATTTATAATCAGTTTATATTCTTATGATACAAAGAGGTTGCCCAGTGAAACTACAAAAATTGATGAGCCACATACGCTCGGCAGTTGACCAGTACAATATGATTGAGGACGGAGACGTAATTGCCGTTGGTCTTTCAGGCGGTAAGGACAGCGTTGCTATGCTTGCGGCGCTTGCTGAAATGCGCCGTTTTTACCCGAAGAAATACGACCTTGTTGCAATCACGCTTGACTACCGTTTTCACAATCAGGACGGAGACTTTTCCCAACTTGCCGAATTGTGCAGGCGTCTTGGCGTTAAGTACGTAATCAAACGCACTGAGTTATACAATATTATATTTGAAGTCCGCAAGGAGAAAAATCCCTGCAGTCTTTGCGCGCGTATGCGCCGCGGTCTGCTTCACGACACCGCAAAGGAATACGGTTGCAACAAGATTGCTCTCGGCCATCACCTTGACGATGCGGTTGAAACATTTATGATGAATCTGCTCAACGGCGGCACAATCTCCTGTTTCTCCCCCATCACGTACCTTTCACGCAAAGACCTGTACTCAATACGCCCGATGGTGCTCACACCTGAGAAAGCCGTGCTGTCTGCAATCCGCAGCGCAAACCTGCCAATCGTCAAAAGCAAATGCCCTGCTGACGGCGAAACGGAGCGTGAGAGAATGAAGGAATTTATCTGGAATCTTGAGCGCAACGAGGGTTATGACCACCTGCGCGACAAAATAATCGGCGCGTTGCAGAAAAAAGATATTGACGGTTGGGGCTTGAAATAACAACGTTTTTCAAAGTTTTTTGAATTTTTTTAAAATTTTTGTTGACAAGTGCCCTTTCGTTATGTATAATACCAGTTGTGTCTAAGATATGGCGGCATAGCTCAGTTGGCTAGAGCATTCGGTTCATACCCGAAGTGTCGTTGGTTCAAATCCGACTGCCGCTACCACCTTTTCTTAAACACAAAACGCTTGAGGCCCGGTGGTCAAGCGGTCAAGACACCGCCCTTTCACGGCGGTAACACGGGTTCGATTCCCGTCCGGGTCACCAAATAGTAATAAGGGCAAAAGCAATCGCTTTTGTCCTTATACTTTTATTACCAAAAAATTCAGAAGGATGGAGTGTTTTTTATGAGCAATAAGATCAAGATTTTTTCAGACTCAACCTGTGACTTGCCGAAAGAAGTCATCGAAAAATTTGACATCACTATTCTCCCGCTTTACGTTGTAATGGATGAAAAGAGTTACAAGGACGGCGTTGAAACCTCCTGCGAAGAGCTTTTCGCTTATTCCGACCGCACAAAGCAGACACCCAAAACTGCCGCTGCATCGGTTGCCGATTTTGAGGACCTTTTCCGCTCATACGTCCAGCAGGGATATGACATCATATACATTGGTATTTCCAGCGGTCTTTCTTCCACAGTTCAGAACGCAACAATCGCTGCGGAAGAATTCCCCGATGCAAAGATTTTTACTTTTGACTCCCTTAACCTTTCAACCGGCATCGGTTTGCAGGTTATGCGTGCGTGTGAACTTCGCGAACAGGGTCTTTCCGCAGAAGAAATCATCAAAGAACTTGAAGCAATCCGCCCGAAAGTACGCTCAAGTTTCGTAATTGACGTTATGACTTATCTCCACCGTGGCGGCCGTTGCACAACACTTCAGGCGGTTGGCGCAGCGATGCTCAATCTCAAACCGCAGATTGTTGTTGAGGACGGTAAGATGCGCTCCGCAAAGAAATTCCGCGGAAACATCATCAAGAGTGCGGTTGCTTACGTTAATGACACACTTGAAAATATTGAAAGAATTGACGACCAGAGAATTTTCATCACCTACTCCCTTTCCGATGAGGCGCTTGTAAACGCTGTCAAGAAGGAAGTTGAGAGCAAGGGCTACTTCAAAGAGATTCTTTGCTCAAACGCAGGTTCGGTTATTTCCAGCCACTGCGGCCCCAACTGCATCGGTATTCTTTTCATTGAGAAATAAGAAAAACAAAAAGCCGTTTCCGCGAGGAAACGGCTTTTTTAATTATTAACGGTTAAATATTCAGGACATTCACGGATTGGGGGTTGGTCTTTTTGCCGCTCACCTCGTCAATATCCTTTGGTCTGTACGTTACAAGCCCGATTATCGCACAAATGAACGCACAGATAAGCGCCGCTATGCAAACATATATTCCATAACCGAGGACAAACGGCTCACCCGCATTTGGAAACCAGGAAGGAGTTTTCCTCGCGGCCAATCTGACAGCAAAGATAATCATTGCCACCGCACCACCAGCGGAGCAAATACCAACTCCCACTCCGCTAAATCTGAGTCCAAGCCAATGATGCAATATAAGGCTCACCCACGCGAAAACAAAGCCAAGTGCCGTCAATGCCGCTCCGACAAAAATTCCACCCAGACGGACATTCAGTGCACCAAAGATTTCTCCCGCAAGGTTAAAACCGTTTGCGTGATATGGATAAACCAAATACTTCATAAAGAAAGAAACAACCGCAGCAATCATAAACAGAAATGCCAGAAAATGAGAAATATGGTTAATCTTTGATTTCATAAAACCACCTTTTTCAAATTATTATATTCATACCCCAAAATTAAAAATCGTCCTGTCAAGGCATCAGGAATAAGTATGTAGCCAGACGTCAGTACTTTTTCCGTCAGAATCAAAATAAATTGTCAGCACGTAGCCGCCCGCTGAGCGTGGCACAGCATAGCATTTATATATCCATTCCACACTTGTATCAGCGAATATATTTGTTTCAAAATCCGGTGTTTCGGAATCAAAAGAGCCTTGCTCATCCTTATATAAATCAGGGCAACCGAGTTCAACAAAGATTTCACGCTTTGTCATACCCGCCTGATGATTATCGGCAAACTTACGATAGTGTTCACCCTCGCTGTATGTGCAGCCCGTAAAACTAACCGCAACAAGCAGCAGACACATAATCAGTGCTATAAGTCTTTTCATATTCTCACCAACCTGTCCTACGCACTTGCAACAACTTTAATCTCCGCGGTCAAGGTCTTTCCTTCGGAGTCAAAGGTTACGTAAAGGTGATAAGTTATGTCAAGATCGCGACCCTTTGTGCCGTGATAATACCACTGGGTACTCTTATCCTCTGAAACGTTTATTCCAAAGAATTTCTGCTGCTCATAATCGTGTGAAATATCATAGTATTTCCCGTCAGTAAAGCCATCGGGACAGCCGAGAATGTCATACACTTCCTGCTTTGTCATACCTGCAGTGTGCTTTCTGCTGAATCTGTCACACAACTCATATCTCTCATTTGTGAAAATATATCTGCCGCGGATGCAAAGGAAAACAATCAGCAGCACAACCACAACGCTGACAACAATCAGGACAACCTTTTCTATCTTTTTCATCATACGGCCGTCACTTCCGTTTCCTTTTTCATACGCTTATACACAACGCTCATACCGCAAAGCGCATAAGCGATTGCCTGTGCAAAATTTGAAAAAATCATACAATCATCAGCTATGACTTCAGCAAGAGCGTATGCGCCATAATAATTCGCACCATATTCCGCAATCATTGTGTAATCACCCGAAACGGTGTAAACATAATCAATCACGGGAATCATTATCAGCATCAGGGCAAATATTATGATTTCAAACCGTATTCCCGTCTTTTTACTGAAACAGACCAGCAACAATGCCGCCGCACAGATAAGGCGCAGAATGCCCACAGAAAACGGAGTGGATGGAAATATCGGCAAATGAGAAGTATATTCGGAAAACTCGTTGCCGTACTTATGCTCTATAATTGCCTCCTGCAACGGCACACTGACAAGAATAAGAATTACTGACAACGCCATAAGGGCGACTGTCACGATTGCCGTAATACGTATAAGCTTCTGCATAAAACTACCTCCCTCAATTTACGGTGCGTTTGAAATGCACACCATTACAATAAGGCTGACAACGGAAAGCGTTACCGAGGTGCAAAGAAGTGTAATAAGTGGGAAACGGTACATCTTCTTTTTACTTCTTACAAGTGCAATCACGCAGAAAACAGCCGCCGCAAGAGGCAACCCGATGAAGAAAATTGCACCAACGACTGCGGTCATTGTGTCACTTGTTTCGTCACCGCCAATCCAGCCGAGGTCATCGTTGGGACGTTTATCAACAAGGGTGTTCATTGATTCAACAAATGACTTTTGCTCATTTGCATCGATTTTATAAATACGCACTTCCTTGCTTGTTGCAATACTGAAGTAGCCGTCCGAATCAAAATATGTTTCATCGTAGTCAGCGTAATCAAGGAAATAGTAATTCTGTGTGCCAATTTCCTGCAAAATCTCACCAACGACAATCATCAGGTCCGTCTTGACATCAACGGCATAAATCTTGTATCTGTAAAAACGCTGATCAAAACCTAACTGACCCTTGGGCGAAACAAGCGCTTCACCGTCATCAAGACGCTGATAATCAACAGGTTTTACGGGCATTGTGATACCATAATGATTCTCAACGGTATAGTTGTCGGCGTTTGCCGTTTTCAGTTGCATAAAAGTTGAGATGTAACTTTCCTCAACAAACGTAGCTGTTGTCCACATGCCGGACGATTTAAGCCACACCTGCAACACGCTGTTAACGGAATCAAGCGTGTAATTGATGTATGAGCCGTCATATCTTGCGGTTGTTTCAGCGTCAGCATATCCAAGGTACTGCATATGAATTTCAGTTGACGGAAGTGTAAACTTTACAAGCTCATAATTGTTGTAATCAACGGCTTTATACACCTTGTCCTTGTTTCTGATTGTCAGCGCATCCCTGCTGAGTGTCCAGTAATAAGTATTATTCTGTGGCACCATCTGACGCATTTCATCAAGCTGATTTTTCAAAGGCTCATCTTCAATCAGATGGAAACTGTAATCCTTTGAAATCTGGAAATTAAACTGACCGTCACTCTTGAAATAAGACGAATCATATTCATTGTAAAGCAGCGCGTAATAATTTCCCTGTGCATCAAAGAAAATCTCACCGACAATATACATAAAGCCTGACTGATATTTATCATACGCGTACATATTGTATCGTGAACAGTTTCCGACAAAATTTTCACCAAGGTCAGCGGAGGAAACCGACGTGCCTTTTTCCATCTTTTTATGCTCAAAATCAGTGATTTCATAGTCCTCAGTGTAGCCATTCTCAATGATGAAGTTTGCAATATGACCTTGTTTTATCAGCTCATAGTTTTCCATATAAGCCTCGTCAACAAAGAGGACTTTTGTAACCGGTGCGTAAAGGTCGGCATAAGTTCTGATATAACACGCCACAATGGGCACCCAGTAAGCATCAATGTACTCAATGTAAGCGCCCCAGTAACGTTGCTCCGTCACATAGTCAACAAAATCAAGCTCCTGAACGATTGTGTTGCCCGAAAATTTATAGATATCATCCGCAGTGTATTGCTCAACGGGTTTTAAAATTCTGTCACCGTTTTTGATATAAGTTGCGTTTTCTCCAAGAATCCACTCATCACTTGCCGCAGCAAAAGCAGGGAGTGCGCAGGAGAAAACAACGCAAAGAACAAGAATCAAAGAAAGAATTATCTTTTTCATTTCCCCACCCCCCTATTCAAGATTGAGTCGCTTGTCAAGCAGACGAAGTTCAATAAGGTAAATCCCCGCCGCAAGCAAGGTCTCAACACAAAGCGCACCGAAGAAAACAAGCACCGGATACCAGTCATCGCTTTTATATGCATCAAGGATTGCATCAAAGACACCGTTTGAAGAAAGGAACAAAAGCACAAGCACAAGCACTATAATCGTGCCGTAGAAAAACGCAAGGCCAAAGAGCAATCGGCGTTTCTTTACAAGCATATTTGAAACGGTGATGCAAAGGAAAACAAACAGATTGAACAAAAAGATTGCAACAACAACCATCAACAAAAAGATGATGAGAATAGCAAACATCTCAATATCAAAATGTTTGAATATAAGCTCAAGCACATTTGCCCAGCGTCTGATTGTTGTTATAACAACCTGAATATCCTCAACGCCCTCCATAATAAGAATGTTTAAGTAAAGCACAACCGAACTCGCAGCCGAGAAAATGAACGCGGTGAGAGTCTTTGCACCAAGCAGTTGCGATTTGTTGACAGGGAGAGTAAAGGTCAGATATCCCTCATCACTGAAAAAATTCTTACGGAAACGGATAAGCATCATAATCTCTGAAATCGCAGGTAATGCAACAACCGCAATCACGGAGAAAATAAATATTGCTGATGCGGCATCCTGAATATACTCATGCGCAGTGTAACGGACCATCATAATTTTATATGCAAGACCGCCGATGATTGAAACACCGAATGAAATCACTGACAAAATCCACCAGTATTTGAACATCGCCTTACAGTCCTGCTTCAAGAGTTTTGCGAACATCTGAACACCTCCCTGAAAAGCTCATCAAGTGAGCATCCCGTTTCTTCACGGCTCTCATCAACCGCACCCTGACGGAGAATTTTTCCGCCGTAAGAAATGAACACGTACTCGTCAAGCACCTGCTCAACGTCACTGATAAGGTGAGTTGTGATGATAACCGTTGCTTCGGGGTTGTAGTTGCTGATAATTGTGCTTAAAATGTATTCCCTTGCCGCAGGGTCAACGCCCGCAATCGGCTCGTCAAGCAGGTAAAGTTTTGCTCTGCGTGACATTACAAGAATCAGCTGCACCTTTTCCTTTGTACCCTTTGAGAGCGATTTGAGTTTTGCGCAAGGATTTATGTTCAGGTCTTTGAGCAATGCATACGCTCTGCTTTCATCAAAATCCTCATAAAACTCCTTGAAGAAACTGACAAGTTCATCAACTCTCATCCACGAATTGAAGTAGGTGCGCTCGGGCAGATAGGACACAATCGCCTTTGTACTTTCGGAAATTTCCATTCCGTCAACAAGCACCTCACCCTCATTCTTCTGCAAAAGTCCTGCGATAATTTTTATAAGTGTTGATTTTCCGCAACCGTTAGGGCCAAGCAAGCCGACAATCTTTCCTTTCGGAATTGAAAGATTGAGCCCGTCAAGCACGTAAACGCCTTTTTTGTACGCCTTGCGGAGATTTTTACATTCCAGAATACTCATTCTTTTGCCTCCTCTACCATGCGGATGATTTCCGCTTTTGTAATACCCAACCTTTTTGCCTGAATCACAAAGTCATCAACAACGCTCTGCGCAACCTTGCGCCTTGCGTTTTCAATCAGCGCCAGGTCATCAGTGACGAACCGCCCCGACGTTCCTTTTGAATAAATGATGCCCTCATCCTCAAGTTCCGTCAACGCGCGTTGTACTGTGTTCGGATTGACTGCCGCCATAAACGCAAGTTGACGCACCGAAGGAATCTGTGACTGCGGCGGATATTCACCCGTTATTATCTCGCTGCGGATACGCTCTGCAATCTGGATATAAACGGGCTTATGCTTATCAAAACTCCACGACACAGTAATCCCCCTTTCGTTTTTATGAATCAATTTTTTCTTAAACTGTATTACTGTACTAATACAATAGTACAACCGATATTTACATTTGTCAATATGGCTGAGAAAATTTTCCCAAAAAATAAAAGCCACACAACCGCGTGGCATATCAATCAACACAATACGGGTCAGGGTTACGCCCCCGACCCGTATGCTTTAACTATAAGAATTACACCTCAATCTGATTTGATAAAACGTCCTTTGTCTGCTCAGCGGGGAGGTTTGACTGCTGCCTGCCCTCGTGGTCAACGGTGTAATTATCGCGGTAGATAAGTTCACCCACCGTCACAAATTCATAACCCTGCTGCGTAAGGCTTTCAATAATCTTCGGCAGTGCTTCGGGCGTATGCAGTGCGGCATTATGGAACAAAACAATTGACCCTGACTGCACACGCTTTACAACACGGGAATGAATATCATCCGCGCTCAAATCCTTCCAGTCAAGCGAATCAACATCCCACTGAATTGTGTACATACCAACGCTTTGCGCCGCCTCAATCACCGCATTGTTGTAATCGCCATAAGGCACACGCACAAGGTCAGGTCTTACTCCCGTGATTGCCTCAATCTTATCGTTACAATTTTCAAGCTCTTCAATCACCTTTTCCCGTGACAGTTGCGGCAGATGAGGATGTGTGTCCGAATGATTCTGAATCGAATGACCTGCATCCGAGAGTGCTTTCACACTTTCGGGGTATTTGTCAACCCACTCACCGACAATGAAAAACGTTGCCCTGATGTTGTACTGTGCAAGAATATCAATGAGTTGTTGAGTGTCCTCATTCCCCCACGCGGCATCAAAAGTCAGACAGACTTTCTTCTCCGTTGTACCAACACTGTAAATCGGAATTATCCGCTTTGGCGCGGAAGCGGAAGTTGTGATTGTGCGCGCGGTTATGCACACAGCAAACACCACCGCAATCGCAACGCATAGCGCCGCTGTCAGACCGCTCTTTGTAATCAGCATAAACCTGAATCCTGACCGTCTTCTCCCATCCATAAAAAAATCGCTCCCTTTTCCATAGTAATAATAACTATGACGGGAGCGATGTGTTTTATTACGATTTTATATCTTTTTATCCTTTGCGATTACCGCGTCAATGGCATTGATTACAGACGCTTCAAACGCGTTTGTCTGAAGTGATGCAACGCCCTCAATGGTGGTGCCGCCCGGTGAGCAAACCTGGTCAACAAGCGCCCACGGATGCTCATCACTTTCAAGAATCATCTTTGCGCTGCCCATAACGGACTGCGCTGCAATTTTAAGCGCCTGCGCCTTGCTCATTCCGTTTTTGACACCGCTTCTTGCAAGAGCGTCAATATACATATAGGTAAACGCGGGAGAAGATGCCGCAACCGCCGCAAATGTTGAAAACTGTGACTCATCAATCTCCGTCACTCCGCCAACGCAACCGAAAATTTCCATAACCGACTCAGACTGCGCGACGCTTACGTTTGCGTTTTTACAAACAGCACTCATCGCACCGCCGACTTTTGCATTGATGTTTGGCATAACTCGCACAAGCGCAGGAGAATAGCCGAGCAAATCCTCAATATAACGCAAGGTTTTGCCAACCGCGATTGACACAACAAGCGGATTTTTCTTTTCAAGTTCAGCGCTGATTTTCGGCAAAAGAGAATCAAGCACATAGGGCTTTACCGCAAGGACAACAACATCATTGTCCGCCGCAAGAGAATTTTCACTGCTGCTCACCGCAACGGAAAACTCCTTTGCAAGCGCCTTGCTCTTTTCTTTATCAACGTCAAAAACACTTATATTCTGCGGCTCGATAATACCTGCACCGACAAGTCCTTTTACAATTGCAGACGCCATATTACCCGCGCCGATAAATCCGATTTTCATATAAGGCATCCCCTTTCTTTTCCAATATTAACACAAAATTTATTCCGTTTCAAGTTCATTCGCATGCGCTCTGTAATAATAGAACAAATACTGCTGTATTATTCCCTTGTTTCCGTTTGCACATTCGGGCAGACCGTCCGGAAATTTACTGTCCATTATCCTTTTGATCCACACGTCAACGGGGAAAGCGTCAATGTGACCGAGTCCGAAAAGCAAAACGCAGTTTGCAACCTTGTCACCAACGCCGCAGATTGTTTTAAGCACCGCTTTTGCGTCATCGTAAGGCATTGTTTTAAGTTTTTCAAGTTCAATCTCTCCGCTTGCAACTTTCTTTGCCGCGTCAAGAATATACCTGATTCTGAATCCCGCACGGATGGGCGCTAAATCCTGCTCAGTAAGCGTTGACAATTTCTGCGCAGACGGAAAAGTATATTCCCCGCCCGACAGTTTCTCTCCGAAACTTTCACAAAGACGCTCAATGATTCCTTTGATTCGCGGAATATTATTATTCTGTGAAATGATGAATGAGCAAAGTGCTTCCCACGGCTCCTGCTTTAAGATGCGTATTCCTCTGCCATAATCTGCAATACGGTGTAACAACTCCTCGCCCGAAAGTCCGCTGATAATCTGCTCATAATTTCTGTCAAGGTCAAGGAATTCGTGCCACAACACAAAATCACTTTCACTGCCGCACTGCACTGTGACAGTTTCACCATCGTCAGAAAAGCGCACACTTCTGCCAAAAGCAACGCCACCGAATGAGCCGTCCTCAAGCCTGTTGAAACGGAAACACTGTCCGCAGTTGAAAGTTGCATCAAGGTCAAAGGTTGTCCCCTTTTTTATCTTTTCGCTGTACAAACGTCCACTTCCATCCTGAATTTATATGTTTTCATTCTAACACTTATCACGGCAAATTAAAAGAAAAAAATTAAAATATATCGTGTTGAATTTTCAACATCACCAAATCGGCAAATTGACGAAAGCGTTTTTCTTTACTCACCCGAATATACAGTCGCACCGTGTTGGAATGTTCATTTTTTTGTCAAACTTTGTCAACACTTTTTTCAGATATAACACAAATTGTAAAGTGATTTTTGCTCTCAAAGGCATCTTTCAACATCATTTTGGTATTTTGGGGTGGAAAAATATGGGTTTTACAAGCACTTTTCAACATTTTCAACATAGTTTTCAACATACCCCGCAGTTCTCAATGTTGAAAGATTTGGTATTACATATTGTAATATTGTTTTTTATTTTTCCTCTTGACAGCAAATTTTCAATTTTTGCGATGCATAAAAAAATGCACAAAGGGCAAAAATATACAGTGTAATCAACCGCATCGTCAGGAGGATTTTTGAAAATGATAAAAGGTGTTAACAGACAGATTGTGGAGGTCAACCAGACCGAGTGCGATTATTTTGAAAGAATCATATTTATTGTCCGTCCGGAATACAAATCGGCCTCTTCATCCGTGTTGAAAAACGAAGCGGACAAACTCTCCAGAAATGCAATCGAATCAATTGACTCTTTGCCAAAAGCAAGGAAAAGCCGCATCCTCCCATTCATCAAACTGCTCTCTGCGGCAGGAATCGGCGCGGCGGCGATGGCGGTTATCTCGCATCTGTAACCCCAATCATCAGCGAAAGGAATGGCAAAAATGCCCCAGAATAATAAAAGCAAAATCAGCAAACTGAAAAAACTTATCTTCGGGCGTGGGTTTTACACCGCTCTGTGCGTGTGCGTTATTGCGGCAATAATTGCGGTGTGGTCGGTTTCATACAAGCAAGGTCAGTCACAGCCGATTGACGCGCCACTGGTCACAACAACCACAACAACCCGCCCAAGCACAACAACAAAGACAACAACAACTACTACAACCACAACCACAACAAAACCGTCAGCACCAAGCGAAATTGTAATTGACACGCAGGTGCCGTATTCAAGCTTTTACCTCAACCCCGTTGGCGGCAGGATTTTGAAATTCTACACAACGGAGCTTGTCTATTCGCAGACAATGGACGATTACCGCGCACACAACGGAGTTGACTTCCTTGCCGATATCGGCGACACGGTTTACGCCATCAACAAGGGCACAGTTGTTGCGATATATGATGACGTAATGCTTGGCAAGGTTGTTGAGATTGACCACGCGCACAACGTGATTGCAAGGTATTGCTCAGTTGCAACCGCACTGAAAGTTGGCGACACGGTCGGCATCGGTCAGCCCGTTGGCACACTTGAACGCATCCCCTGCGAATCGCTTGAAGAAAGTCACGTCCACCTTGAGATTATGCACAACGGCGTCAGCGTTGACCCGATTGACCTGATGAGCAAAAACGGCACAGAGGGCGACGTTTCCGACGAAGACGCATTTATTCAGTACCAACCGAATGGGAAATAAAAAACAGCCACTCATTTTTCAATGAGTGGCATTTTTATTAGTCCAGTATCTGTGTTTTGAAGAAGCCGCCGCGGCCGTGGTTGTAGATTTTTCTGTTGTCAAGCGCCCACTGCTTCTGTGAGAATTCGCCCGTCGGCACTGAGTCAAGTGCTGCGGCAAACTCAAACATTGACGCGTCAAGTTCGTCAAGCATTGAGAGCATCTGCGCTTCGGGGAACATCGGCATTACTGCACTGCCGTGCTCGGGGCAGCCGTGGTGCGAAATTACCATGTGTTCAAGCAACATTTTAAGTTCCTGCGGTGTGCCGAGTTTTTCTGCCGCACGCTCAACATTCATAGCACCCTTCACAAGGTGGCCGAGGAGCATTCCCTCCGTTGTGTAATTGGTCGCGTAGCCATTCTCCGTTGCATCAAGTTCCGTAATCTTTGCAAGGTCGTGCAGGATTGCACCCGCAATCAGAAGTTCATGGTCAATGAATGTGTAGAACTTACAAGCGGCATCCGCAACCCTGACGATTGAAAGCGTGTGATACAAAAGTCCGCCGCGCATAGCGTGGTGAAGTTTTACCGCCGCGGGCCAGATAAGAAGTTGCTCACGGTTTGATTCAAGGATTTCAAGCATTATTTCTTTAAGGTCAAAGTCTTTGAACTCACTGCAAATCTTCACAAGGGACGAATACATCGCTTCCGATGAAAACGGTGCGGAATCAATCAGGTCCTCATATTTATAATCGTCCGCATCGTTAGCCTTGCGGATTCTGTCAATTTTAAGTTGGGGCATATTGTTCCACGAATCGAGAGTACCGCGGACCTTTACAACTTCATTTGCCTCATATTTGCCAAAGCGTGCTTCACTGTAATCCCAGATTTTTGCATTTACCTCTCCTGCGGCATCGGACAAAACAAGGTCAAGATACACCTGACCCCTCTGCGTTGTTCGCTGGTCAACGCTCTTTACTATACAAAAGCCCTCAACCTGACCGGAACTCAGGGCATTCTTAAACAGATTCATCGTTATCACCTTTCTAACCTAAAACACAACCCGCACAGGCAGGTTGTGTTTTCTGACTTATTTAAGTTTTGCGGATTGCTCCGCTTTTGGATTTATGCCTGTTCAATCAGGCCGTAGTCTCCGTCATCGCGACGGTAAACTGTGCATATCTTGCCGTCTGTGCGGCAGAACATAAAGAAATTATGGTCAAGGAATTCCATCTGGAGAATTGCTTCCTGAACGTCCATCGGTTTCATATCGTAAACCTTTGTACGGACAACGTTGTAAGTGAACTCATCCTGAGTCGGAACTTCAACGCTCATATCAACTTCCGCATTCTTTATTGAGTCATAGCGGGTTCTTGTTACCCTTGTCTTGCACTTTTCCATCTGCCTTTCCATTGTGTCAAGCGCTTTGTCAAAAGCGGCAAAGATGCCGTCAATGCTGCCCGACTCTGAGCGGAGCTTGTAGCCGTAGTAATTAAGGGAAAGTTCAACCTTGCCAAGATTCTTGCTCTTGGAGGCTTTGACGGAAACCTCAGGTTCATCATCTTTAAAGTACTTCTTCAATCTCAGCTCAAGCTTTGAAGTAATCTTTTCCTGAGTGTTGTCAGCCAGTTTTGTGTCCTTTGTGATAAATTTAACCTTCATTGTATTTCCCCCTTTACTAAAAGGTTTAACACCTTTTGTATGCTAATTATATAACACTTTGCATAATTTTGCAATAGTTTTTGTGCAAAATGTTATAATTTTAAATAAATTTTTAACGAGTCGAATAGTACCACCAGATGAAAAGTGCAGCCACCGTCGCAATACCAAGTACCAGCAAAGCAACCTTGAACGGTGAAAGGGGTGCTTCTCCGTTTGCTTTACCCGTCTGTCCGTTGACTATGTAGCGGTAAATCCTGCCCTTATACATATAAGAAGAAAGCCAGAGCGGAAGAAGAATGTGTTTGAACTTAATGTCTGAATACTGGGTTGTGAAACGGATATTTGCAACTTCATCCGCGTGGTAAACCCTGCGCACCTGACTGTCAATTCCGCTTTTGATCATTCGCTCCATCTTCGCCTTGGCAAGTTCAAAACCGTCAACAAGCCCCACTGTGTAACGCTGTGCGGCAAAGCCCGCAAGAAAATTCGGGTCATAGGGAATGAGCGCACTGTGGTCAAACGGCTCAACCTTGTGGCAGATTCCCGCAACTTCCTCACGCGTTGAGTTTACAAGCACATCATCGGCAAACATATCGTAATGGCCCGAAACACGTACCCATTTGATTTTTGTTTCGGTTGTGTTATACGTTACGGTTTTACCGTTTTCAATCCTTGTCCTTTGCACAGTGACGGTGTACCTCTTGCCACTGTCGGCAGTATATTTTGAACAGGTGTTTGCATCGTAAGTCCAGTAGGGATAATAAACACCCTTCATCTTGTCAAGTTTTGCCATCTTTTTGAGTGCTCTTGGCGCGAGCCATTTCCTTTTGAGCCATGCGCCGAATTTGCCCCTTGCGGTTTCCTCACCAAACATAAAGGGAATCAGATGGGACGGTGCAATAGTCTTTTTTGTCAGTTCATTTTCCACAATCTGCACACTGTCACAGAATGGGCAGGTTGTTGCCTGAACATTTGCGGCGTACTCCGTAACCGCTCCGCAGGATTTGCACTCGATTGTAATCTTCTTGTCCGACCAATCCTCATTCTCCCTGCTGACCGCTTCATAATAATCGTTTTCTTTTGCAACCTCATGGGGTACAAGGTCAAGGTCCCAGCTGCCGTGGCAATACTCACAGAAGAGTTTGTGCATATCAGCATTATAAATCATTCGTGCGGAGCAATTCGGGCAGGACTTCATCTCCTCCTGTGCAACCTCAAACATTGTATCGTTATTCTGAACATTGCGGTCCATTTTTATTTCACTCCTATTTTTCGTGCGATTTCTCGTACGTGATACTGTAACATTTATTCAACCGATTATAACACATCACATCACGTTACGAAAGGGGTATTTTTTATGACGGACAATTTAATTTTTCCACTGCCGACCATCCCCGACGTTGTTTTGCACCTTGAAAGAAAGCATCTGACATTCCACAACGAATACGTCGGCAGGTCAGTGTTGAGTGAAAAAATGATTGCCCAACTGGGGTTTGACATCTGCGAAAATGCAAATCATCTTATCAAAGACGGTGTGGAAAAATGTTTCAGCCGGCTGACATCAATCACCCTTCAACAAGACGTGATTGCCAAAAGCAAATTCGCGGCGGTTGAAACAAAAGTTTTCGGAGTTGTTGACGAAAGCACCGCGATATATTCGCTCGGAGTGCTGCTGCGTGATTTGTTTATAAGCGGTGGCAACAGCGACCTGCGACTGCGGAAAATACTTGACAAAGCGTGTGACAGATACCCTTTTAACAGGCACCAATCGTTGCGGCAGCTGCAGGAGGATTTTGCTCTCTATCTCAGAAACAACGTTGACGAGGAAGTTTACGGTGTAATCATCACAGAGAAAGTACCTGAGCCACAAGCAAAAGAACGCATCGCCGCAATCAAAGATGAGCCGGTTCATTTTCAGTATTATTCACACAAAGATAACGTCAAACGCACACTCTCAAAAATGTTCCCATTCAAACGCGTACAAATAATTCTTTCGGTCATTTTCATTCTTTTTTCAAGCATTTCAATTCCACTCACAAGCATCAACAAAAGCACCGATCTGCCAACAATGGCAACCGTACAAAATATCAGATAACGTTGTCCCAATTATCCCCCTGCGGCATATACTGTCAGCAGGGAGGTTTTTAAGATGGTTTCCTTACAAAACGCAAACTTTGTTTTTGCGGCATTTATTGCAACAATTTTCACCTGGCTGATGACCGCACTCGGCTCGGCAACGGTGTTTTTCTTCAAGAAAGTCAATCCGAAAATTCTCAACACGATGATGGGGTTTGCGGCAGGAGTTATGATTGCGGCAAGTTTCTGGTCACTGCTTCAGCCTGCAATCGAGCGTGCGGAGCAATCGTCGCTCCCCCACTGGCTGATTCCGACAATCGGTTTTATCAGCGGTGCAATCTTCCTCTGGGCATCCGACAAGATTGTAACAGCGGCACGGCAGAAACTGCGTGCCGACAAAGAAATCAGCCACCGTGCAACGCGGATAATTATGCTCATCTTTTCCATAACGCTACATAACATTCCCGAAGGGCTTGCTGTGGGCGTTGCTTTCGGAGCGTTGGGCAACACAAACGTTTCAACGGTTGAGTTTATGTCAGCGGTTTCGGTTGCGGTGGGAATAGGTTTGCAGAATTTTCCCGAAGGTGCGGCGGTTTCAATCCCCCTGCGGCGGGAAGGATATTCAAGGACAAAAAGTTTTCTCTACGGTCAGTCATCGGGTATGGTTGAGCCAGTTGCGGCGGTGCTTGGTGCGGTTGCGGTTACGTATATTGAGACGCTTCTGCCCTTTGCGCTTTCATTCGCGGCGGGAGCGATGATACTTGTTGCGGTGCATGAACTGATTCCCGAATGTCAGAGCACGCGCAACGTTCACCCATATATTTCAACAATGGGCATAATCACAGGTTTTTCACTGATGATGCTGCTTGACATCACGTTATAAATTTTCTCCTTAAACAAAAATTCCCCTGCGGTGCTTTTGCCACAGGGGAGTTTTTCTATGCTTTTTTAGTAAGTTTGCGGAACGTATATACCCAGTTACAACTGTCACACGCCTGCTTGTAGGTCATACCCGTCGCGATGTAACAGATGGGTTTGATTGTTGCAACAGTTTTCATAAGAATGTAACTGACAACAAAGGTTGCAACAATCCACACAAGCGAGCCGGCAAAAGACTCCATCGGGAACCAGCGACGTAAAAACGCAAGGACAATATCGTGACAAAGATAAATGGCGAATGAAAGCGGCACTACGGGAATTGCTTTCAGAATCTTTGACGGCTTTGAGATATTCTGCTTAAACAAAAGGAATATAAGTGCGGCAAGTACAATTTCAAATCCTGCTGACTGGTCACGGAATCCGCCATCCACAGCACCGTTTTTCCAATAAGTTATGAATGCACCTCCAAAAACGATGCCGAAAACAACCGCGAATGCAACCCAGAGTATCCAGTTCGGAATCTTCTTTTCCATCGCACCAAGATAATAACCAAGGATATATGTGCAAAGATGACCGCTGAAAAATTCGATTTTATTGATGATGTCAATATTGAGCCATTCGTCAACACTGTCGGGCAAAACCGCACAAAGAATTGAGCGCAGGGAAACAATTGCAATAAGCACAAGGACAAAGATATGCCCCGACCTGTCAAGATGCTTTATACCATTATAAATAACGGGTGAAATAACGGTTATTGCAAGCAATGTGTAGAGATACCACAAATGAGGCCACGCGCGATAACTGAGTGCACCCCTGATACCGTCAAGAATGCTTGACACCGTCAGGCTATCAACAAGCAGACAGTTAAGAATAATTGCAACCAATGACCAGCCGATAAGCGGCCAAAGCACTTTGGGAATTCTTTTTCTGACAACAACTGACACATCCGCGGTGCGTTCATCGGAAAAAGCAAGGTAGCCCGAAATCATCAGAAACAACGGCACAGAGGTGTAAACAAACGTCAGCACAAGGTTGACAAGCCCCCACTCAACACCGATTTCAATATTGCTCATATAACCTACGGCATGAATTGCGATAACGCCAAACATTGCAACAACACGCAACCAGTCAAAATAATAAATATGCTTTTTATCGGTCATATCAAACCGCCCTTTACAACAAAAATATCAGAATAATTTTACCACAATTATTCAAAAAATCAAGATGGGCTGAATCGTGGCAATTCTGACAAAAACAAAATTAGTCATTATGCAACAAAAAGCGACGCAATTTATGTCATTTCATCCAATCTTTTTGTTTGAGTTTGAATTCAGAAATCGCTGATGATATACTTTAATTGTAATTGTTGCAAGCATCTGTTACACCAACGCAACAATTATATCAATGTCATCTTCAAAGTCCGTTTAATGGTGCATAAGATGTTGTATAATTATGTCATCAGGAATCAAAAAGGAGGGGCACGAATGTTTGAGCCGTGGCAATTGGCAATGATTGACGAAGCAGGATACAACGGCATCCGTGACGAGCACATCGAACGCGTTGCAAGATCACTTTTATCAACAGGTCTTGCGGATATTGACCGCAGCACATTTGAGTATCACTGTCGCAAATGCGGAATCAATCCCGCAAATTTTACTCAGGCAGACCTTGACCGTCTGCAAAGAAGACTGAACAAATAGAAACACACTATAAATACAAACTATAAAAAGGAGTTGTAATTTATGAGTAAACCCCATTTTTTCTGCACAGGTAATGCATTATCTGTTATCGGCAATCTGTCCTATCCGTCCGACCATCCGACCGTTAATCTTTCACTGGATATAACTGAACTTGCGCACTGGCTCGTTTTTTCAGCGGACAAAAGCAAATGGTCACTGAAGGTTTTTGAAAGACATGAATTCTTTGATTACGATGAAGATGGCGGCTTTGAAACCGGAAGTCTTGATATGTATAAAAAATCAGGCAAACGAAGTGGTATGACCTCTGACAAATGGTTGTCAGAAAATATGCCCGCGTTGTTGGTAATCTGTAAAAATCTGAGTTGCTACATCTGCGAGCATGACCTGATGAAGGAATTCAGCAAGCTTGACCCCAAAACCACAGGCGTGTTGTTTGACGCTGATGGTGAAGCACTTACATACAAAATCGTATCCGGCGAAGAACGTCCCGACCTTTTGTGCACTTCATTATTCAGTGATGACGGGGTAATGGCACGTCCTTATGAGGATGACGATGACTTTGATGATGACGACTTTGACGGAATATCCGTTAATGACGTATCAATTGAAGAAACAATTGAGGCCGCAGAAGCAGGCAACGAATCCGCAATGCAGGCGCTTGCACTGACTTACCTCAACGGTAACGATGAAACAGAGGCTGACCCTGAAAAATCACTTTACTGGTTTACAAAACTTGCTGAGCTTGACAATTCCGTTGCGCAGTACAATCTTGCCCTGCATTATGCAAAGGGTCACGGCACTCAGCGTGATTTTGAAAAAGCGGCTCACTGGATGAATAAAGCGGCTGAAAACGGTGACGATGATGCGCCTGCAGTTGCCGAAAAATACACCCGTGCGGCAGAGCTTACAAAACTTGCCGATGCTGGTGATGCTCAGGCACAGGCTGACCTTGCAAGAATTGTTACCGGACTTTCCCGCTCATTTGACCAGGCGGGTCCGGAGAAGGACCTTAAACTCGCGTTTGAATTGTTTGAAAAGTCCGCTGTTCAGGGTTACAAACCGGCTCAATTCGGACTTGCAAAAATGTATGAAAACGGCGACGGAGTTGAGCAGGACCTTGATAAAGCGATTGAGTGGGGCGAAAAAGCCGCAACTGACGGCACGGCTGACATTCAGTATGAGGTTGCAAAACTTTACACCTACACAGATGAAAACGGTGAAATGATTGATGTGGAAAGAGCAAAATACTGGTACACTCAGGCTGCGGAAAAAGGTCACCGTATGGCGCAGAGTGTGCTCAACAGTCCTCTGTTTAACACCGACCACGAAAACAAATCAGAGTTTGATGCGTGCGGCAAGATAGTCAAATCATTGTGCGAGGGTGAAATGGATATTGAAGAAGCGGTTGAGGCCCTGACAAAAATCCTTGGCAGTCCCGACAAAGCGTTGATGCTGCTTGCATCTTACTTCGGCGTGGGCGGTGACGATGAGTAATCACTCGCTATTTTATGAATTAAACTGAACATTATAGAAATAACCCGTAGTTTCATAACTGCGGGTTATTTATTTTTTAAAAGGGTATTGATTTTTATAATACTTCGTGTTACGATGTATTACACAAAGGGAGGTATAGTATGGATATTCAACTCAAACGCGGACTGCTTGACGTCTGCGTCCTCAGGGCGATTAAAAACGAAGACTCCTACGGTTACAGGATAATCAAGGATATGAAACCATATATTGAACTTTCGGAATCAACTTTATACACAATTCTCAAAAGACTTGAATCAGCGCAGATGCTCACAGTGCGCACGGTTGAGCATGGCGGCAGACTGCGTAAATATTATCACATCACGGGTAAGGGCCTTAAAAGAATTGAAGAATTCAAAACTGAATGGCAGGAAATTGTGTCCATTTATCAGTTTGTGACAAAGGAGGATTAGCACAATGACAAAGCAGGAATTCATCACGCAACTGCGTGAAAAACTCTGCGGTTTGCCGCAGGCGGATATAGAAGAAAGTGTGATATTTTACAGTGAAATGATTGATGACAGAATTGAGGACGGACTTTCAGAGGCTGATGCCGTCAACGAATTGGGAAGCGTTGATGATATTACCACACAGATTATTGCTGACACTCCCCTTTCAAAAATCGTCAAGGAAAAAATCAGGTCAAGGAAAAATTTCAAGACCTGGAAAACCATACTTCTTGCGGTCGGGTCACCTATCTGGGTTGCGCTTGTCATTTCCGCCGCCGCAGTTATTTTCTCCTTGTGGGTCACACTGTGGGCAGTAATCGTTTCTCTGTGGGCGGCTGACGTTGCATTTGCGGCAACTGCGCTGGGCTCATTTGTTTCAGGATTTTTCTTCATCTGTGGCGGAAAAACTCTTTCAGGCCTGTTTATGATTAGTGCGGGATTCATCTGCGCGGGACTTTTCATTGTTATGCTTTTCATTTGTATTGCGCTGACAAAACTCTCCGCTAAACTGACAAAGAAAATTGTGCTTGCAATCAAATCGTTATTCATCGGAAAGGAGGAGGCGTAATGAATAAAAAGACTAAAATATGGCTCATTATTGCTTTTTCTCTTTTCATCATCGGATGCGTAATTTTTGTTGGAGTGATGAGTACGCTTAAATGGGATTTCAGAAAGCTTTCAACCGTAAAATATGAAACGAGCGAATATGAAATTACTGAAGAATTCAATCAGATACTTGCGACCACAACCACTGCGGACATTGTGCTTATGCCCTCCGAGGACGGCAAATGCAAAATTGTCTGCTATGAAAAAACAAAGGTAAAGCATCAGGTCAAGGTTGAGTCAGGGCAGCTGATTATTGAGGCGCACGATGAGCGCAGATGGTATGAGTATATCAATCTTTTCTCATTTGAATCACCGAAGATTACAATCTATCTGCCGGCGGATATGCTCGTGTCATTGAGCGTAAGCGGCAACACGGGTAATGTTGAAATTCCGTCAGGGTTTTCATTCACGGATATTGATGTTAAGGTTTCAACAGGAAACGTCAAAATAACAGGCGTCAGTGCAAACACAATCGGTATTGAAGCCTCAACGGGTAAGGTCACCCTGACGTCAGTTGAATGTAGCGGTGACACTTCCGTAACCGTCAAGACGGGTGACACAAAACTTTCTTCCGTTACCTGCGGCAATCTTTTCTCAAAGGGAAACACAGGCGACATTGAAATGAAAGACGTTATCGCAAACGACAATTTCAACATTGAGCGCGATACGGGTGACGTTGAATTCAAGGGTTGCGACGCGGGAGAAATTTCCATCGCAACCTCCACGGGTGACGTTGAGGGAAGTCTGCTCAGCGAAAAGATTTTCATCGCACAAACGTCCACCGGTGACGTTGACGTGCCGAAATCCACAAGCGGCGGAATATGCGAAATCACAACTTCAACAGGTGACATTGAAATTGAAATAAAATAAAAACAAAACCACCAGTTCAACTGGTGGTTTGCACTG
>JAZQTF010000021.1:0-1901 GCA_045630445.1 Acutalibacteraceae bacterium | reverse complement strand
AACGACAAGGGCTCTGCCCTTGACCCGTTTGTATCATTTTTAATATTGATGAATTTTATCAGATGACAATATCTCTCCCTCCGGCTGTGGCATAGCCACAGCCACCTCCCTCGTCAGAGTGAGGCTTATTATCTTTCATTTTTATATTATTGCGTAATATAAAAGAACGACATGCAGGTCGTTCCTTACGGGCAAGATTTTGGTTTTGTACGTAGGGGAGGATATTATCCTCCCGCCAAGATTACGGAAAATTCAACGGGCGGATGGTATCCGCCCCTACGATATGATTTTGTTTTTGTGTGTAGGGGCGGCCACTGGCCGTCCGTCAAGGTTACAGTAAGGACATTGGACCTCTTACTTCATCATTACCACACAATCCAGCGAATGAAGTAACACAAGGCGTAAATTATCGGTTGATGGATGATGTACATTATCAGCGCGTTTTTGCCGAAGAAACTCAGAAACGGAAATTTGCTCTCATACGCACGCTTCGGCAATCTGCCCGCGACAACGTAACCGCCAAGGAAACAGCCGATGAAAAACAGGAATATATATGGTATAAGCGGAAAATAGTCCGCTGACATAAACACGCGTTGCGGAAATCCGAGCCAGAAAAGGAATTTTGTTGAATACAATTCATACGGCAACCTGATTTTCACAAAATCAAAAATGCCGACATAACCGTTGTAAATTCCGTATGTGAAAATGAAAAGCACTGCGCAGACCGCAATTCCGACTTTCGCGTTTATCTTTTTGAAAACAGGTGATATGAAATGATAAATTATCATCGCAACGGAAAGAAAATGAAGCGCACCGAATTTGATTGTTGCCCTGCCGTTGAAGTAGGCAAAGGTGAATGCGGTTATCACAAGCGCAATTCCCAGCAGCCGCAATCCGCGTTTGAGATTGTTACGTGACAGACGCGACGAAACTCCCGCTCCGCCGAAAAACATAAACCAGACAATCGGCTGAAAAATGCACAAGAAATTAAACGCGTCCATAAAAAGTTGTGACCAGAAAACTTCCGCAATCGTCAGCAGCGCGTGGTGAAAAATCATACACAAAACCGCAAACCCTCTTATTTCATCAAACAGATGTATTCTGCCGTTTTGCTCCATTGTTTTCTCTCCTTAAAAAATTATCTCCTGACGGGGTTTCGCTTGCCACTCATCTGCGTGACGGTCAGCCTGAAAACGCAGGTGCGCTGCGCCACCGCTTCGTTGATTGTAAATTCGCCCTTGTGATAATGACCCATAAGCACACGCAGCCCGTCAACTTTCTCCTCATCGGGCACAAATTCTATTATACCCCGACCCATAACACTTTCATACGCCATTGTGCAATCGCCCTCGCAATCTCTCGGCACAATTTCGCACGAGCAATCCATCTCAAACGCCGCTCTGCCGTCGCGTTTTATAAGGTCAATCTTCTTGCCGACGGGCGCACCGTGAAAATAAAACCTCGTCACGCCGTCAATGTGGGTGTAACCAAAATTGAGCGGCACAATGTACGGAAATCCGTCCTCATCGTTGAGTGCGATTCTGATTGTTTCGCACCGCTCAACAACGTCCAGAATCTCCGCAATATTTTTGATTTCCTTGTCGCTTCTTCGCATAATTCAACTCTCCCGAAATATGTTGAAAAAAATCTTTCAACACCCATTTTTGGGTCTTTCAACATTGAAAACCCTTGATTTTGCTATGTTTTGGGGCTATCTTTCAACATTCTCAACATAAGTTTCAACATTTTCAATAACTTCTATAAGAAAACTCACAGGACGAAAACCATCGTTGCAGGACAGCATTGCACTGCGTTTGTTCTTCATCCAGCCGTCATAAAAATTCTCTGCTCCGTGACTTAACGCAAGCACAAAAGGTGAGATTGTGTCCCACGCGCTCCGG
>JAZQTF010000020.1:0-14155 GCA_045630445.1 Acutalibacteraceae bacterium | reverse complement strand
GAAAGCATCAAGGCTGCTGACGAAGCAGGTATTGCAATGCTCTTTACCGGTGTTCGTCACTTCAAGCACTAATTAAAAACAGAACGGAGATTCTTTTATGAAAATACTTATGGTAGGCGGAGGCGGCCGCGAGCACGCCCTGATCAAAAAACTGCTTGAAAGCAAAAGAAACCCCGAATTATTCTGCACCCCCGGCAACGGTGGTATTGCAAAAGATGCAAAGTGCTTTGACGTTGCGGCAACTGACATTGACGGCGTTGTTGCTCTTGCAAAAGAGATTGGCGCAGACCTTGTGTTTGTTGCTCCCGATGACCCGCTTGTTGCAGGTCTTGTTGACGCGCTCAACGCTCAGGGTATCCGCGCATTCGGTCCGAATGCTGCTGCGGCAATCATTGAGGGAAGCAAGGTTTTCTCAAAAAACCTTATGAAGAAATACGGTATTCCCACCGCTAAATACGAGGTATTTAATGACCCCGCAAACGCACTCCAATACATCAAAGACAACAACACATACCCCATCGTTATCAAGGCTGACGGCCTTGCACTCGGTAAGGGTGTTATAATTGCGGAGAGTTTTGAAATGGCAAGCGATGCAATTGACTCAATTATGAATTCAAAGATTTTCGGCAACTCCGGCAATCAGGTTGTAATTGAAGAATTCATCACAGGCCCCGAAGTTTCCGTCCTCGCATTTACCGATGGCGTTGCAATCGCTCCGATGGTTTCATCAATGGACCACAAGCGTGCTTTCACAGGCGACCTTGGCCCGAATACAGGCGGTATGGGTACAATCAGCCCCAACCCCTTCTACACCGATGAAATTGCAAAGGAATGTTATGACACAATCTTCATTCCCACACTCCGCGCTATGGAAAAAGAGGGCAGAAAATTCAAGGGTTGCCTTTACTTTGGTCTTATGCTCACAAAGGACGGCCCGAGAGTAATTGAGTACAACGCACGTTTTGGCGACCCCGAAACTCAGGTTGTACTGCCCAGACTTAAAACTGACCTTGTTGACATCATTGACGCAGTTATTGATGAAAAACTCGGTGACCTTGAAATCGAATGGGACAACGGTGCATCCGCTTGCGTTATCATGGCTTCCGGTGGTTACCCCGGCAGTTATGAAAAGGGCAAGGTTATAAACGGACTTGACGCAAACGGTCAGGTTGACGGTGTTACCGTTTACCACGCAGGCACAAAACTCAGCGGTGATGACATTGTAACATCGGGCGGACGTGTGCTTGGCATTACAGGAAAGGGAGCAAACCTTGAAGAAGCACTCAACAAGGCTTACGCTGCCGTTTCCAGGATTTCCTTTGACGGCGCTTTCTGGCGTACCGACATCGGAAGAAAAACTCTTTCTTAGGATGATAATTCAATGACGGATAATCGCACAAAGTTTTTACAACTCAGGCGTAAAATAATCGAAAAAGAATTTTCAAGAATGAACAATAAGCAATTGGAGGCCGTTTTAACCATAAACGGCCCGTTGCTCATTCTTGCGGGCGCGGGTAGCGGAAAGACTACCGTGCTTGTAAACAGAATATCTAACCTCATTCGCTTCGGTGACGCTTATGTTACCGATGCGATTAATTTTGATGTGGAAGACGGAGATATTGCATTTCTTGAGCAGTATCTCAACGGTGAGCACAATCAGAAAGAAAGCGTTGACCAGATGCTCAGGCACAACGCCGCTCAGCCGTGGCAGATTCTTGCAATCACTTTCACAAACAAGGCTGCAGGTGAACTTAAAAACAGACTTGAACTGATGCTCTCAAACGGCGCGAGTGACATCTGGGCAAGCACTTTCCATTCCTGCTGCGCAAGAATTCTGCGTCAGTTTTCAGACAGACTTGGTTACACAAGAAACTTCACAATCTATGACACAGACGACCAGAAGAAAGCCATTAAAGAGGCGCTCAACAGACTCAATATAGACGAAAAATTCCTGCCCGTTAAATTCATTATGTCCGAAATCAGCCATTCAAAAGACCGGATGGTTTCACCCGAAGAATATGCAAACGAATATCAATTTGATTTCAGGAAAAAAAGCGTTGGTATGGTTTACGGCGAGTATCAGCAGATTCTCAAAGATTCGGACGCGATGGACTTTGACGATCTGATTTGCAGGACGGTTGAACTTTTGCAAAACAATCCTGACGTGCTCCAGCATTTTCAGCGTAAATTCAAATACGTTCTTGTTGATGAGTACCAGGACACAAACCATGCACAATATCTGCTCACTTCAATGCTTGCAGGCGGTTACAACAATCTCTGCGTTGTTGGTGACGATGACCAGAGTATTTACCGTTTCCGCGGCGCTACGATTGAGAACATTCTTTCTTTTGAAAAGCAATACACAAACGCAAAGGTTATAAGACTTGAACAAAACTACCGCTCAACCGGCACAATTCTTGACGCGGCAAACGCTGTTATCAGGAACAACCAGAACAGAAAAGGCAAAAATCTCTGGACCGATGCAGGTGACGGTGAGAAAATCACAATGTACTGCTCAAGCGATGAAACACGTGAGGGTGAATACATTGCCGATACAATTGTTGACAATGTCAACGGCGGAATGAAATGGAGCGACCACGCAATCCTCTACCGTATGAACGCTCAGTCAAATATGATTGAACGTGCGTTTATAAGAATGGGTGTACCTTACAGAATTCTTGGCGGCAGAAAATTCTATGACCGCAAGGAAATCAAGGACGCACTTGCATATCTGCAGGTTATCAACAATCCCAACGACTCGGTAAGACTTCGCAGAATTATAAACGAGCCCAAACGCGGAATTGGCGACACAACCATTAACAATGCGGCGGAGATTGCGCAGACACTCGGAATGAGTTTGTTTGACGTCATCAAAACGTCCGACCAGTATGCAAAGCTTTCAAAGAGTTCAAAAGCTCTGCTCAGATTTGCAAAGCTGATTGAAGATTTGCAGGAGCTTTCACAGACTGTTACACTCAAGGAATTGTTTGATGAGGTTATGGAACAAAGCGGATATATGACCTCACTTTCAAGTGACCCTGAAACCTGCGACGAACGCAGGGACAACTTGCGGGAACTTTCCAGTAACCTTCTCAAATACAGTGAGGAAAATCCCGACGGTGATTTGTCAGGATTTCTTGAAGAAGTTGCTCTTATGACGGACATTGACAACTATGACGAGACCTCAGACAGCGTTGTTATGATGACTCTTCACGCTTCAAAGGGTCTTGAATTCCCCGTTGTATTCATTCCCGGAATGGAGGAGGGCGTTTTCCCGTCAATGCAGACAATGTACGACAACGCGGAGGTTGAGGAAGAACGCCGACTCGCATACGTTGGAATCACAAGAGCAAAGAAGAAGTTGTACATTACCAACACACAGAAAAGAATGCTGTTTGGTAAGACTTCACTTAACAGACAGTCACGTTTTGCACTTGAAATTCCGCACGATTGCGTTGAGAGAAAGAGCGACAGATTCTCATCTTCATCCTCATTCTCCCCCATCGGTGCAGGAAAGAATACATCATCAGGCAGTTCGTATCTCGGCTCAAACTCATTTGGCAAAACTTCTTACGCAAAGCCTGCGTCAACCGCATCGGCACCAACTGAAAGTTTTTCAATCGGTGACAGAGTCAGGCACAAGGTCTTTGGCGAGGGCACAATTCTCAGCAGTCAGAGGATGGGCAACGACACATTGCTCGAAATTGCTTTTGACAGTGTTGGCACAAAGAAGGTTATGGCTAAATTTGCAAAGTTAAGCAAATAAAATAACCCCTTGGGAACTAAATCCCAAGGGGTTTTATTTTTTATCTTCTTGCGAATTTTCCGAACACTCTTTTAACAGGTGTGAGGAACAAATCTTTTTCATATTCATTAAGGCCGAATAAGAGCATTGTTGCAACGTAAATTATTGTGACAATAATTGCACGGATGATAATGCTTATCCAGTAGCCGTCCCAGATGGGAATGAGATTGATAGCCAATCCGAGGACGAGGGTCACAAGCATTGCGGGCAAAAGCCCTTTGAACATACCGAAGAAATAACCTTTGACGTCAATGTCGCAACTCTTTTTGTAATAGATATTAAGCGCAATCAGGTGACCGCAGACGGTTGTGACAAGTGTGCCTACACCTGCGCCGACTGCCGCCATATTGAATGTGTCAAACCAGTTTACGAAAAGGATGCTGACAAAGATGTTGCCAAGCGCCGCAACAATCATAATGATTGCCCTGACAGAGAATTTGTTGGTCGCCTGCAAGACGGACACGCCCGCCGCTGACTGCGTAAGCGCAAGGGTAAGCGGCACAAGGACAACAAGTCCGAAAATGTAAGCATCGTGCGCTATCTCATTACCCGTCCACGCAATCATAAAGTCATTACCGACAACGGTGAAGCCCACAAGCATAAGGCCGAGGACGATGAACTGAACACGGCCGACGGTGGTCATAATGCCCGTCAGCTCCTTGCCCTTTGCACCGTTTCTGACCATTCGTGTGATTCGTGGCAGAAACGCGCCTGAAAGTGCGCCCGCAAAATTGCGGAAGTAACTGATGATATTGCCAGAGTAACCACAGATTTCAACCTGAGTCAGATTCTCTTCAAAGTAATTGCCGAGGATGAAATAGTCAATCTTCCAGAAAATTTCATCAGCAATTGCCGCTATAAACACAAAGACGGAAAAACCGAAAACTTCCTTGACAAAGGCTTTTTCAATCTTTGTACGTCGCATTCTGACTTTAAGCACGCAGAAAACATACCACGCTTTGAGTCCCGCAGCGACAACATTCATTATCGTGTCAATAAGAATCAGGAAAAACGCCTTACCAAACGGCAGAACTCCGTCCTCTGTGATAAGTATCAACGCCCAGATTCCCGTACGCAAAATAAGTTTTGCAAGGTTTACCGACCTTGGAAACGCAAACTTCTCATAACCGTTTGAAATTGCGGGAAAGGTATTCATCGGGAGCATCAACGCAAGATTGATTACAAGAATAATCCACATTGCTTTCGCTTCCGCCATAAATTCCGCGGGAATCGCCGTAAGGAAATCACCAAGGAAAGGATAGAATCCCATTCCGATTACAAGAATTATCAAGCCAATTCCTGCATAAAGGAACATACAGGTTGAAACAAGTCTTTCTACGCCCTTCTGGTCATTGTCCGCCCGATACTTTGCAACATATTTAGTTATTGTTTCGGCAAGGCCCAAATCCATTACCGTAAGGGTGGAAACGATGCCACCCAAAAGGGTATATAATCCGTACTCGCCCTCTTTGAACGAGCGGATCATAAACGGGGTAAACAACAGACTTATGATGATGTTTGCTGCAACAATCGCATAAGACACCATTGCACCCGACTTAATCTCACTTCTTTTTCCCAAAATTTTCAATCCTTTTTTGTGTTTTATAAGGTATTGATTTGTTTATCAGGTTTCGTGGTCACTCTGTGTTGTGCCTTTATAGTTACCGATTTTCTTGCTTCTTCTGCGAAGTTCAGCTGTGACGTCATCCATCTGGATTCCATCATTTACCATAAGGACTGTGAGGTGGTAGATAAGGTCACAAATCTCCATTACGGTTTCTTTATTGTCACCGTTTTTGGACGCGATGATAACCTCACTGCACTCCTCGCCGCATTTTTTCAGAATCTTATCCTTACCTTTTTCAAACAGATAGCAAGTGTATGAGCCTTCTGCACGCTCCAACTGTCTGTCAACGATTGTCTGATAAAGTGTTCTCCATGTGCTTCCTGACATAATTATTCCCCCAAAAGTTTATTAAAGAAACAAGAGTAACTGCCCGTATGACACGCGGGGCCCGTTTGCTTTACTCTTATCAAAAGTGTGTCATCATCGCAATCGGAGCAGATTGAAACAACCTGCTGAAAGTGGCCTGACGATTCACCCTTATTCCACAACTTGCCTCTTGAACGGCTGAAAAACCAAGTCCTGCCGGTTTCAAAAGTAAGTTTCAATGACTCCTCATTCATATAAGCAAGCATTAAAATTGCGTTTGTGTCATCATCCTGAATGATTGCAGGAATCAATTCCGACTTTACAAAAAACTTTTTGAAATCCATTATTTCTGCCCCTCCGAAATTGCCTGAGCCAAATCAAGATTGCCGTTATAAATTGCCTTGCCGCATATTGCACCATACATTCCCATTCGGTTGAGCAACTTGATGTCCTCAATATCAGTAACGCCGCCACTTGCGATTATGTCGCAGGACACTGCGGTGTTGATACGCTGAAGCTGCTCAAAGTTAGGATGCATCAATGTACCATCCTTGGAAATGTCAGTGAAAATAATAACCTTTACACCGATTTTTTCCATCTTTTTTGCAAGGTCAATGTAATCAATCTCACTGTCCTGCACCCAGCCCTCTGCCGCAACCTTGCCATTTTTGGCATCAATCCCTACGGCAATTCTCTCACCATAACGCTCAACCGCCTGCTTTACAAGGTCGGGATTTTTAAGCGCAACCGAGCCGAGAATTACGCGCTCAATGCCGTTTGAAAGATAAAACTCAATGTCCTCCATTGTGCGGATTCCGCCACCGAGTTCAATTTTGAGCGAAGTGTTTTTTGCAAGAGAAATGAAAATGTCCGCATTTACGCGTTTGCCGCACACTGCACCGTCAAGGTCAACGGTGTGAAGCCACGTTGCACCGGCCTCCTCAAAACCTTTTGCCGCAGTCATCGGGTCTGACGCAACCTGCTTTGCGGTATTCATATCTCCTCTGAAAAGGCGCACACACTGTCCGCCCTTTATATCTATTGCAGGTAAAATTATCATTTTGTACCTCCGTTTAATCTATACATCCTTTTGTTGAAAGTGTTGTGTCGGTCACTGCGACAGCCTCTCTGATTGCGTGAGCAGCCGCCTTAAACATTGCTTCAATCATATGGTGAGCGTTAAGCCCCGTCACAATACTGATGTGCATTGTGATGCCCGCATTGAATGTGAATGCTCTGAAAAATTCCTGAGTAAGACAGGTATCAAACTCACCGACAACTGCCTCCTCAAAACTTGCGTCAAAGACAAGATACGGTCTGCCACTGACGTCAACGGAGCAGAATGCAAGCGACTCATCCATCGGAATGAATTTTGTGCCGTAACGGACAATCTTCTCCCTGCCGCCAAGTGCTTCGAGCATTGCTTTACCAAGCACGATGCCAACATCCTCAACGGTGTGGTGGCCGTCAACTTCCAAATCTCCGACCGCTTTCAGTTTAAGACCGAAGCCGCCATGCTTTGCAAACGCGCACAACATATGGTCAAAAAATCCGATACCGGTTGAAACCTCAATTTCACCGCCATCAAGACAGATGTCAAGCGTGATATCGGTTTCCTTGGTCTTTCTTTCATAATGTGCAGTTCTCATATTTTTGCCCCCTCTTACAGAATTTTATCAAGACAGTTTATGAGTTTTTCATTCTCCGCTTTTGTACCCGCGGTAATACGCAGACCGTTTCCAAAGCATCGCACAACAATTGACTGTGCTTTCAACTGTTCAAAAATTTCTTTTGCTTTGTTTGTTTTGACGTAAATGAAATTTGTCTTGCTTTCAAGCACTTCAAAATCATCACAATTATATTTACACAATGCAGAATAAAGTTCTTCCTTACTTTCAAGGATTTGCTCCCTGCAACTTTTAATATATTCTTCATTACTTAATATTATCTTACCAATCTCCTGAGTGAGAGTGTTTACATTGTAAGGAGATTTTGCAGCATTGATTGCACGTGTCAGCACAGGGTTTGCAACCGCAAAGCCAAGACGGATTGCCGCAAGTCCGATTGCCTTTGAGCAGGTTTTAAGCACTATGAGATTATCGTAATCATCGACTTCGCTGAGAATTGACTGATTCCAGAAATCCATATACGCTTCGTCAAGCACAACAAGCGCTGAAACAGACTTTATAAGACGTCTTACTTCATCAGCCTCAATTCCGCATGAAGTGGGATTGCACGGGTTTGAGAAAATAATCATACGCGCATTGTTTTCATTTGCACAAGTGATAATTTCATCAACACTGATATTAAAATCTTCATCCTTTTTGAGCACGATATTCTCACATTCAGCACCGCTGCAGTAGAAAGAATACATTGAAAAATCGGGGCTTAAGGTAATCACCTTGTCCCCTTTTTCAAGGAATGACGCCATAAGGATTGAGATAAGTTCATCTGAGCCATTGCCGACTGCGACGTTGTCAATGCTAACGGAATTTTTCTTTGCGAAAATTTCACGAAGGTCAGTGCAAAGAGGATCGGGATAACGATTAAAATCCGCATTCATAACGGCATTACAAATCTGCGAACGCATATCCTCACTGACGCTTATGAATGACTCATTCGCATCAAGTCGCACCTCATACTCACCGCTTATCGGCTCATAGGGCACGAGATTTATCAGTTTTTTGTTAAGTTGGTAAGCCATATATTTTTCCTTCCGACTCAGATTAAAATCTGACTTTGATTGCGTTTGCGTGGGCGGTAAGTCCCTCAGCATCAGCAAGGAGAACGATGTCATCCTTTGCTTTTTCAAGCGCTTTTTCAGAATACTGAATAACGCCCATACGTTTTACGAAACTGTTTACGGAAAGCGGTGAGAAAAATCTTGCTGTTCCGCTTGTGGGCAAAACGTGGTTAGGCCCTGCGTAATAGTCACCAACAGGCTCGGGAGAATACGCGCCAAGGAAAAGCGAGCCTGCATTGTGAATCTTATCAACCCAGTTTTCAACGTCATTGACAACAAGTTCCATATGCTCGGGAGCAAGTTCGTTTGCAAGGTCAATTGCCTCCTGCATTGTGTCGCAAACCATAATCATTCCGTAATCTTCAAGCGATTTGCGGATTATGTCACAACGGCTCATAAGAGCACTCTGTCTTTCAAGTTCTTTGACAACGTTTTCCGCAAGAGCCTGACTTGTTGTGATAAACATTGCACTTGCAAGAACATCGTGCTCCGCCTGTGACATCATATCAGCCGCCATAAAAGCAGGGTCAGCACTCTCATCAGCAACAATGAGAATTTCACTCGGGCCTGCAATCATATCAATATCAACAACACCGTAGAGCAACTTCTTTGCAGTTGCAACGTAAATGTTGCCGGGGCCAACTATTTTGTCAACCTTGGGAATGCTCTTTGTGCCGAGTGCAAGAGCCGCAACCGCCTGAGCGCCGCCAACAATGAACACTCTGTCAACACCTGCGATGTAAGCGGCAGCAAGGATATTGGGGTTTGCAGTGCCATCAGCGCAGGGCGGAGTTACCATCACGATTTCATTTACACCCGCAATTTTTGCAGGGATAACATTCATAAGCACGGATGACGGATAAGCCGCAGTGCCGCCGGGCACATAAACGCCAACTCTGTTGAGTCCACGCACAACCTGACCCACACGCACACCGAGTGCGCCATCCATCATAAAGCCGCTCTCCTTCTGCTTTTCGTGGAAAGCGCGGATATTATCTGCCGCATTTTTAAGCGCGGTAATAAACTTTTCATCGCGGCTGTTGTAAGCGTTTTCAATTTCTTCCTTTGTAATTTCAAAACACTCAGGTGCTTTGCCGTCAAAGCGGATTGTGTAATCCCTTACCGCATCGTCACCACGAAGCTTTACATTCTCAATGATTTCTGAAACTGCTTCGGTCACGCGACGGTCTGTTTCACCCGCTCTTGCGTTAAGCTCCGCGATAAACTGTTCTTTGTTTATCTCGGACATCTTTGATATTTTAATGTTCATACTATCTCTCCTCGTTTGCGGTGACTTTTTCAAGGCCTTTTACAAGTCCGTCAATTTCGTTCTTACGCAATTTCATACTTGCAAGATTTACAATCACACGCGCTGAAATAGGCATTACATCCTCAACAACTTCAAGCCCGTTTTCAATGAGAGTTTTGCCACTCTCAACAATGTCAACAATTCCGTCTGCAAGGCCGAGAAGCGGTGCAAGTTCAACGGAGCCTTCAATTTTGATAATCTTTACGTCCATCGCTTTCTGTGCAAAGAAACGACGAGCAATCTCCGGATATTTGGAAGCAACGTATTTTACAGAATAGCCCTCATAGAAATTTGTTCCTTTCGGAGCAGCAAGAGCAAATTTACACTTGCCAATGCCAAGGTCCATAATCTCATAAAAATGGCGGTTACTTTCCTCAATTGTGTCCTTGCCGACGATGCCCACATCGCAGACACCGTTTTCAATATAAGTTATAACGTCAGCCGCTTTTGCAAGGACAATGTCATAATCGCCAACGGGCAAAATCAGCCTTCTGCCTTTGTTATCAATCTCATCACAGTTGAGCCCCATTTTTCGGAACATTTCAACTGTGCCTTTTTCAAGCCTGCCCTTTGTCAGAGCAATTCTAAGTCTTTTCATATTACACCTCAACAGTTTCTATCCCATCGGCTTTGACGATGTCAATTCGTGCGATGCCCTTTTTCTGCGCGTACGCACGCGCTTTTTCAATGTTGTCACCGAGCCATGTTTCGCAAACGAGTCCCTGATTTGTAACACTCTTTGCATAAATCTGCTGACGCATTTCCATCTTATCTTCGCCAAAAATAAGCACATCGGGAACTTTTGTCTGCGCAACTCCGCTCTTTCTGATAACTGCCTGAGTCAACTCGTCAACATCAATTGCAAAACCGACTGCGGGGCAATCATCACCGAGTTCACCGAGAAGTCCGTCATATCTGCCGCCTGAAATAACCGCAAGACCTGAGCCTTCAACATAGCCACGGAAAACGATGCCCGTGTAATAACTGCCTCTGTGAACAAGTCCGAGGTCAATGCTTATCTTTTTGCCGTAACCGAGTTCTGACAACGCGTTATAAATCTCTCCAAGATAGGAAAGAAGTTTTGAAACTTCATCATCGTTGCACATCTGTGCCGCAGTTTCAAGCACTCTCTCACCGCCGAACAATGTGGGCAAACGGCGGAGAATTTCTGCATTTTCATCGTCTGCATATTCGGAAAGAAGCGCGTTGAGTGCGGGAACGTTTTTGCTTTCAATGAGTTCTGTAATCTTTTCTTTTACGGTTTCATCAGCATTGAGTTTGCTGAGAATGTATTTGTAAAAACCTGCGTGTCCGATTTCAATACGGAAGTCAAGGTCATTACAACTTGTGAGTGCATCAATGGAAAGTGCAAGCACTTCAAGGTCTGCGCGGAGTCCTTTCATTCCGATAAGTTCAACGCCGCTCTGCAAAATCTCATCCCTGTGACCTGCGAGCGCGGGATTCTGTCTGAATACTTCCTGGGTGTAATACATTCTCAGGGGAAGTTCCGCATTTTTGAGACGGGTTGCAGCAAGACGCGCGATTGGCAGAGTGTTGTCAGGACGCGCTACGATGAGCCTGCCCCTTGTGTCAGTCATCTTGTACATCTGCTCACACGCTACGCCCGCACTGCCTCTGTTAAACAAATCAAAAAATTCAATTGCGGGAGTTTCCACGCGGTTGTAACCACGCAAAGCAAGAGTGCGGCAGATTTCATCTTCAAGCATATTTCTTGTGTTGCACTCTTCAAAAAGCATATCCCTCATTCCTTCAGGGATAAATTTCTCATATTTATTCAATGTATTTTACCACCTTTTGTATTGTATATGTTTTATTATAGTAACATATTAGCACGATAAAGTGCCTATGTCAATACTCGACTTATTATAATCAGTTTATTATACTCCAATTTTCTCCTTAAAGCAAGTAAGATATTGGATTTTCAGGATAAAAAATCACATTAAACTCATTGTCTGGCATAATCCTGCGCAAAACGGCATAAGCATTGATATAACTATCATTCAGAGGTGATTTTGTTGAAAGGGATTGTTGAAGAACGCGCTGTTGAACTTGGCGAATATATAATTGAAAATAAGGCAACCGTCAGGAATGCCGCAAAGAAATTCGGGATAAGCAAAAGCACGGTACATATGGACGTTTCGGAAAGGTTGAAAAAAGTTAATCCCCAACTCTACACGCAGGTAAAAGCGATTCTTGAAATCAACAAATCGCAGCGGCATATCCGCGGCGGAATTGCAACACAACTGAAATACAAAAACAAAAAATAAAAAAGCCCTGCATCCGAAAATGATGCAGGGTATTTTTATTATGGTCTGACAAGGATTGTTACAAGGTTATCTTGCCGGGCAAAGACACGATAGCCTTCCGCCAAATATTCGGCAAGATATACCGATGACTCCATTGCATATCCCGGTCGCATATCAAGGGCAACGTAATCAACATCCGTCCTTGATTTGTGATAAAACACTTCATATAACTGCGCTCTGTCTGCAACGTGTGGCAACAGAAATGTTGAGGCACTGACACTCGCGTCATCGGGGATTGTGTCCAGTATTTCGTCCATCTGCTGATACATCGCTTTGTTTTCAGAATAAGTCTGCACAACCGAGAACTGCGGGAATACAAACATACTCAACGCAAGAACCGTTGCAATTGCTGCCATCGGGACGATAAACCGCTTTGTTTCGGTTTTCATATCCGCAACATTCATTATTATCAGGTAAAAGAAAAATGCGGTTACGGCAAAATTATATTGAAAGCCGATGTCATACTGATGAACAGATGCCGCAATCAGATTTATGCAGACGGGAAGCATCAAAATATATCGCGCAAGTTTCTTGGTTATAAACGGGATAAAACAGATTGTAACAAAAATCTGGATGACGTAAAGAAGTTTTTCGGTTGTGTAACCTGTCGATGAGAAAACCTGTGTAAACAGGTAACCGGGATTCAGGATGATTGTTTTGAAAACGCCCAGAAGCCCGCTGTCATCATAGATGAAGTTGCCGAATCGGTTTGCCATAATGCCCGTTCCGTAAGTTGACAGATACCATGTTGCAACAGCAAAATACACTCCTGCAATTCCGATAAGCCATCCGCATTTCTTCGCCTTTCCGCGACCGATGCAGGCATAGAGAGCAAAGACAATTATATAGACAAAAGCATCCTCTTTGACAAGTAATGTCAAGGCAGCAAAAATGTACATCCACAGCCATTTTTCTTTCTCAAAGAAAAGAAACATCCAAAGTAAAAGTGCGGGTAAAAAGCAGTTTTCGTGGATGTCATACATCGCACCGGCACTAAGTGCGGGATAGGCAAGAAACATTATGCAGACAAGCATAATCATCTTGTTTGACAAATCATACTTGCGGCAGAGCAGATAAAGCGGAATGACCGCACTGCCGAGTATCAATGCCTGGGCAACCTGCAAAGTGATTGGTGACGGGAAAATAAAATAAAACGGAAGTATCAGATAATAAATCGGTGATACGTGCACACCAAAATGTGAAAGAAGGAAATCTCTTTCACAGGTTGTGTTTGGCAATCCCGTTTCTTTCATATTGTGAAACATCTGGCAGAAAATGCCGAAGTCAAAATTAGGCGCGGTGTAGGAAAGATATCTGCACACCGTGACTGCACCGACAAAAAGCATAAACAAAGCAGTGCATATAATGATTACAAACAAAGTCACAGTGTTGTTTATATTTACACCGACAAGCGGTATTTTATTTCTCTGCCAAAGATAAAGCGTAACGAATGCTGCCGCAACAACCAAAGCGAGATAAACATACATTGTATCAACGCCAACATATACGATTGCCAACATAAAGGCATAGACAAGCGAGGATGTGGCAAAGGAAATACCGTCAACGTTGGCCTTTGGAAAAGCAAAATCAAGGGCAAATATAGCAACAAATGTGCACAATGCAACCGCAATCAATATTGGCAAATTGACATCCTTTGCAAAACTGAGCAGACCAAATGATTGATTCATTCCGACCATAACGCACTGACCGACAAGCCACGCGCTGATAAGCCGCAACAAATAGATTTCAAACGGTTTACAAAACAATTTTTTCACTTCATCGCCTCCCCTGCTGTAATTTATTTTAAACGTAATTCACCAGTATATTTTAAGACTTCAAAACAAAAAAGTCAATAAAAAAAGCAGTCCGTCTGCTTGTGCAAACAAACTGCGTTTTTTTAATTAGAGAAATCTTATTTGATTTCAACTTTAGCGCCAGCAGCCTCAAACTTCTCTTTGAGTGCGTCAGCGTCTTCCTTAGAGATGCCTTCCTTAACTGTCTTCGGAGCGCCGTCAACAACAGCCTTAGCTTCAGCAAG
>JAZQTF010000019.1:0-8532 GCA_045630445.1 Acutalibacteraceae bacterium | reverse complement strand
AACTCTGTCTTCTCCTCTGCAGCAGCAGCGGGAGCAGCAGCGTCTGCTGCCATTACTGCAACCGGAGCTGCAGCGGATACGCCGAATTCTTCTTCAAGAGCCTTTACGAGCTCGGAAAGTTCGAGAACTGTAAGTTCTTTTACCAAGTCAATTACCTGTGTGATTTTCTCTGACATTTCAATTACCTCCAAAATTTTAATAAGAAATTATTTTTTAACTGATTATGCAGGCTGCTCTTCGGACTTTTTGTCTGCGATAGCCTGGATAGCACGTGCAAACGCTGCGATAGGAGCGTTCATTGTGCCAAGAACTGTTGCGATCAAGATCTCTCTTGACGGGAGTTTTGCCAAAGCCTTAACTTCGTCAATGCTTACGAGCTTACCGTCAATGAAACCGGATTTGATCTCAAATGTTTTGCTTGTGTCAGCAAACTGAGACAAAATCTTTGCTGCTGCAACGTAATCGTTTTCGCTCAATGCGATAGCGGTTGTGCCGTTGAGGAACTCATCAATACCCTCAATACCAGCTTCTGCGGAAGCACGGGAGAGAATGGAGTTCTTAACAACTTTGTACTCAACCTCTGCTTTTCTGAGGTCTGCACGAAGTTTGGTATCATCGGCAACGTTGATACCCTTGTAACTTACGAGAACACCGGCACAGGACTTCTTCATCTTTTCAGTAAGTTCTGCAACCGCTTGCTTCTTTTGTTCAAGAATTTTCTCACTAGCCACTTTTGATTCACCTCCAAAATTTTTGGTAACGCGATTCAACTAAATAGATGTAATAAAAAACCTCTTTCCCGAAGACGAGAAAGAGGCACACTTTTACCGTTAAAAACTAAAAGCATACTCCATCCTCGGCAGGTAGGGCCAGGCCCGTTACGCAAGATGCACCTGCTGTCTTAGGTGAACAGCGAAATTATAATATCACACTGCAATCAAAATTGCAAGTATAATTTTGTTAAACTGCAAAACTTTAAGGATTAAGCCTCAGCGTTTGCGTTAGAACCAACCTTGTTCGGGTTCATTTTGATACCGCGACCCATTGTGGAAGAAATAACGCAGGACTTGATGTACTGACCCTTTGCAGCAGCCGGCTTAGCCTTGATTACAGCGTCAACCAATGCAACGAAGTTCTCCTCAAGTTTGTCAGCGCCGAAAGAAATCTTACCAATCGGGCAGTGGATAATGTTTGTTTTGTCAAGACGGTACTCAATCTTACCAGCCTTTGCTTCGGTTACTGCCTTAGCAACGTCCGGTGTAACTGTACCAGCCTTCGGGCTCGGCATAAGACCACGGGGACCGAGAACCTTACCGAGACGGCCAACGAGACCCATCATATCGGGCGCTGCGATAGCCACGTCGAAGTCCATAAAGCCTTCGTTCTGAACCTTTGCAACGAGTTCCTCAGCACCTACGTACTCAGCACCGGCAGCCTCAGCAGCCTTAGCCATGTCACCCTTTGCAAATACTGCAACTCTTACGTTACGGCCAGTACCGTTCGGAAGAACTACTGCGCCACGAACCTGCTGGTCAGCGTGACGGGAGTCAACACCAAGACGGATGTGAACCTCAAGAGTCTCGTCAAATTTTGCGCTTGCAGCCTTAACAGCGAGTTCAAGAGCTTCTTTCTGATCGTAAAGTCTTGCTCTCTCTATAAGTTTTGCGCTTTCAGCATATTTTTTACCATGTTTCATAATTTGTGTACCTCCCAAAAAGTGGTTAAATCGGATTTTTCCTCCCACCAGGGAACATTAATCGATTACTTCAACGCCCATGCTTCTTGCTGTACCTGCAATCATGCTCATTGCTGATTCAATGTTTGCAGCGTTAAGATCGGGCATCTTCTGTTCAGCGATTTTCTGCACCTGCTCACGGGTAATTTTTGCAACCTTTGTCTTATTCGGAACGCCAGAACCGCTTTCGATTCCGCAAGCCTTCTTAATGAGAACAGCAGCGGGCGGAGTCTTTGTTACGAATGTAAAGGAACGGTCCGCATAAACGGTAATAACAACGGGGATGATAAGTCCTACGTCATTCTTTGTACGCTCGTTGAATTCCTTTGTGAATGCCATGATGTTAACACCATGCTGACCGAGCGCGGGACCTACCGGCGGTGCCGGTGTTGCCTTTCCTGCAGGGATTTGCAGCTTAATAAAGCCTGTGACCTTCTTAGCCATTTTCTTTGCACCTCCAAAATTTCGTGGTAGTGGCGGAGCGGCTTCCTGCCTCTCCTCCCACAGGGACCGAAGTCCCAACGCAGCACACTGCGCATAACAAACGGAATAAACCGTTAATTATTGAACTTAGTCTACCAAGGACTCAACCTGATTGAGTTCAAGGTCAATCGGAGTTTCACGTCCGAACATTGAAATGATAACGCTGACTTTGTTTTCCTCAGCGTTGATTGCCTCAATCGTACCAACGAAATCAGCAAACGGTCCATCGGTGATTGTTACTGTGTCGCCAACCTGATAGTCAACAACGAACGATTTCTTCTCAACGCCCATCATCTCAACCTCTTTATCGGTGAGCGGAACGGGCTTTGAGCCGGGACCTACAAAACTTGTAACGCCCCTTGTGTTACGCACTACGTACCAAGAAACTTCGTTCATAACCATTTTTACAAGAACATAGCAAGGGTAGATTTTTCTCTCCACCTCACGGGTCTTGTTATCTTTAACTTCTGTAACAATCTCAGTCGGAACCATAACCTCATGAATAAGATGTTGAAGTTTTCTGTTTTCAACAACCTTTTCGATATTGTCCGCTACTTTATTCTCATAACCTGAGTAAGTATGGACTACATACCATTTTGCTTCTTCAGACATTTTGTTCCCTCCAAGTTAATTTAGTAAACAGAACTTGAAAGAATTAGCCAGCAATATTGCTTGCCAAGCCAAGAATTGCGCTGAGGATGTAATCTACAGCCCAGATACCGATACCGACGATAAGACATACCGCGATAACAACAAGTGTATTCTTGACAACGTTGGGGAAAGTGGGCCATGTAATCTTCTTGCATTCGCCCTTAAGATCCTTGAAGTAACGAACAATTGCTCTACCTATTCTTACGAATATGTTTGCTTTCTTTGTTTCTGACATTCAGACACACCCCCGACTACTTTGTTTCCTTGTGGACAGTGTGCTTTCTGCAGAATCTGCAATACTTATTCATCTCAAGCCTGTCCGGATCGTTCTTCTTGTTCTTCATAGTATTGTAGTTACGCTGTTTGCACTCTGTGCAGGATAATGTGATTTTTACTCTCATTACGGCACCTCCCGTTTTACGGATAATATTGTGCCGGTCTAACCGGCGTATCTAGCCGAAAAAATCATTAAAAAAGACTTGAATCGGCATCGACCTCCCTCTGAAAAAGGGCATCAAAAAAAGAGCCCCAATACGAGGTGTTATGAGTATATCATATCATTTGTCAAATGTCAACACCTTTTTTCCTTGATTCATCACTGACTAAGCATAATTTCATCATTTTAAAATTTTACCAAACAAACGTTTGCTTTTTGCGTTTTTATGTGTTAGAATAGATACAACGAATAAAAGGAGGTTTTTGAGTTGAAACCGATTACCGATATGCAGATGAAAATTTACGAATTTCTCAAAGAGAGAGCGCAGGCAGGCGGCATTCCTCCGACAGTGCGTGAAATCGGAAACGAGGTCGGACTCAGGTCCCCCGCGTCCGTCCAGGCTCACCTCAACGCACTTGAAGAAGCGGGCTACATTTCCCGCGGTGCGCAGAATGTGAAACGCTCAATCAAGGTTGAGGGCATGTGTGACAACATCAATCACGTGCCGATTCTTGGCGACGTTGCGGCAGGCACACCGATACTTGCAAACGAAAACATCGAGGGTTATATCCCCTACAGCGGCAAAGTTTCACGCGACAAGCCGTTGTTTGCACTCAACATCCGCGGCGAAAGTATGATAAACGCAGGCATTATGAATGGCGACATTGTTGTTGTTGAAAAGGCGTCCACCGCAAGAAACGGCGACATTGTTGTTGCGCTGATTGATGACGAAGCAACAACAAAGAGATTTTACAAAGAAAACGGCAGAATCAGACTTCAGCCTGAAAACGACCTGATGGACCCCATCATTGTTGATGACTGCTCCATCCTTGGCAAAGTTGTTGCGGTTGTAAGATACTACTAATTACGGAGGAAGAAAATGAATAACTGGACCGAAATCAAAGTTAACGTAAACGCAAAGCACGTAGGCACTGCGTCTGACATCGCTCACATGACTGTCCCCTACGGCATCTATATTGAAGACTATTCAAACCTTGAGCAAGAGGCATACGAGGTTGCTCACATTGACCTTATTGACGAGGAACTTTTGCAGAAGAATCGTGACATCGCAATTATACATATTTATATAAAGCCCGATGAAAACCCGATGGAAGCAATCTCATTCCTTAAAGAAAGACTTGACGCGGCAGGAATTGAAAACTCAATTGAAACAGAAAACTGTGCGGAAGAGGACTGGATTAACAACTGGAAGCAGTACTTCAAGCCGATTCCCGTTGGCAACAAACTGCTCATCAGACCGAGTTGGATTGACGATTACGACAAGGGTGACAGGGTTGTGCTCAGCATTGAGCCCGGACTTGCATTCGGCACGGGCACACACGCAACAACACGCCTTTGCCTTGAAGCAATGGAAGATTACATAAACCCTGAAACAACTTTGCTTGACCTTGGTTGTGGCAGTGGTATTCTTTCAATTGCAGGTTTGCTCCTTGGCGCAAAGAATGCAACGGGCGTTGACATTGATTCAATTGCAGTAAAGACTGCGATTGAAAACGGTGAGGAAAACAATTTCCGTGAGCCGCAATACCGCATCATTCACGGTGACCTTACAGACAAGATTACTGAAAAATATGACGTAATCGTTGCAAACATCATCGCAGACGTTATAATTTACTTCTGCTCAGTTGCGGGTCAGTTTATGAAGGACGACGCAGTATTCATTGTTTCAGGTATTGTTGACACACGTGAGGATGACGTTGTGAAAGCATTCAACGATAACGGTTTCAAAATCAAAGAGCGCAGAGAGGAAAACGGCTGGCTCTGTTTTGCACTTTGCAAATAATTTTATATACCTAATATATAATATATAAAAAAGCACCTTGGCAAAACCAAGGTGCTTTTTGTTTTTATTTGTTATTTCATCAACATTACCATAACGGCTTTCTGCGCATGGAGTCTGTTTTCTGCCTCATCAAAGATTTCATTTGCGTGTGCTTCAAGCACTTCATCAGTAATCTCCTCATCACGATGAGCAGGGAGACAGTGAAGCACCATACACTTGTCATTTGTAACACTCATAAGGTCGGAATTGACCTGATAAATGCCCTCAAATGCGGCACGGCGTTTTTCTGCTTCGCCCTCCTGACCCATTGAAGACCACACGTCAGTGTAGATAACATCTGCGCCTGCAGCAGCCTGTTTCGGATCACGCACCATTGAGAACTTATCGCCATAGGGTTTTACAAACTCAAGGATTGTTTCATCAAGTTCATAACCCTCAGGACAAGCAACGCTGATGCTCATACCAACTTTGAGACAGCCAACAACCAAGGATGCGGCAACGTTGTTGCCGTCACCGATGAACGCTGCTTTAAGGCCCTCAAGTTTGCCCTTATACTCTCTGATTGTCATAAGGTCAGCAAGAATCTGGCACGGATGGCAGTAATCAGTAAGACCATTGATAATCGGAATTGAGCCGTACTTTGCAAGGTCCTCAACATCCTGCTGCTTAAAAGTTCTGATCATAATACCGTCAAGGTATCTTGAAAGAACTCTTGCAGTGTCCTGCACGGGCTCACCTCTGCCAATCTGCAAATCAGCGGAGCTGAGGAAGAGAGCCTGACCACCGAGCTGATACATACCTGTTTCAAAAGAAACTCTTGTTCTTGTTGATGACTTGCTGAAAATCATACCAAGAGTTTTGCCTGCAAGGTGGGGATGCGGAATTCCGTTCTTTGTTTCATATTTGAGTTTATCCGCAAGGTCAAGCACTGCGATGATATCCTCTGTTGTCATATCCTGAATTTTAAGAAGATGTTTATTCATATTACTTATCCTCCATTATTTTTCTTACTTTGTCAACCTGATACTGCACGCTTTCAGGTGCGGGGCCTCCCCTTACCTTACGGTCGCCAACACATTTTTCAAGAGAAATTGCATTGTAAACATCAGTATCAAAGAGGTCACAAACTGCCTTATACTCCTCAATCGGAAGAGTTTCAAGGGTTTCATTCTTCTCAATACATTTTGCAACAAGTTCACCCGTTGCTTTGTAAGCGTCACGGAAAGGCAATCCTTTACCGACAAGATAGTCCGCACAGTCGGTTGCATTGATGAAGCCGCCCGCCGCCGCTTTTCTCATATTTTCGGGAAGAATTCTCATTGTATCAAGCATAGGAGTAAAAGCGTAAAGACACATCTTGACAGTGTCAACTGCATCAAATATTGCTTCCTTATCCTCCTGCATATCTTTATTATAAGCAAGTGCGATGCCCTTCATTGCTGTGAGCAATCCCATAAGGTCACCGAATACTCTGCCCGATTTACCTCTTACGAGTTCCGCAATATCAGGGTTTTTCTTCTGCGGCATAATGCTTGAACCGGTTGAGAAAGCATCATCAAGTTCAATGAATTTGAATTCCCATGAGCACCAGAGAATGATTTCCTCTGAGAAGCGGGAAAGATGAACCATTATGATTGAAAGTGCACTTGCAAGTTCAAGGCAGAAATCTCTGTCAGAAACGCCGTCAAGAGAGTTGTCACAAACGTCTGCAAAACCGAGAAGTTCAGCAGTTCTCTCACGGTTGAGCGGATAAGTTGTTCCGGCAAGGGCGCAACTGCCAAGGGGCAAAACGTCCATACGTTTCTTTGCGTCCTCAATTCTGCCAAGGTCACGCAGAAGCATCTGCGCATAAGCCATAAGGTGATGACCGAAAGTTATGGGCTGGGCTCTCTGCAAGTGGGTGTAACCGCACATTGTAACAGACTTGTACTGCTCCGCTTTGTTTGCGATAACTCCGATAAGTTCACGAAGTTGAGCTGTGATTTCATCACACTCTTTTTTGAGATACATCCTGATATCAAGTGCAACCTGATCATTTCTGCTACGAGCGGTATGCAATCTCTTACCTGCGTCACCGATGCGGCGGGTAAGTTCACCCTCAATGAACGTATGGATGTCTTCACTCTCCATATCAATCGGGAGTTGGCCGCTGATAATCTCTTCTTTAATCTTGCTCAATCCGTCAACAATCTGCTCACGGTCCTGCACGGATATGATTCCGCACTCGGAAAGCATTGTTGCGTGGGCGATGCTGCCCTCAATATCCTCACGGAACATACGGCTGTCAAAAGATATTGAAGAGTTGAAGTCGTTAGTCCTTTTATCAATTTCCTTGCTGAAACGCCCGGTCCAAAGTTTCATACGTCATTCCCCTTGAAATTATTTCTTGTTTCTCTTTGCGTCAAGCTGAGCCTTAACCTTGATCGGAAGACCGAAAAGGTTAATGAATCCTGCGCTGTCATTCTGATTGTAAACTTCGTCAGCATCAAATGTTGCTACTTCCTCATCGTAGAGAGTGTAGGGTGAAGTTGTGCCGGCGTTGATAATGTTACCTTTATAGAGTTTGAGTCTTACGTCACCTGTTACAGTTTCCTGAGTTGTGTCAACGAATGCGCTCAAAGCCTCACGGAGAGGTGTGAACCACTGACCGTAGTAAACAAGTTCTGCGAAACGGTTTGCAACAATCTGCTTGAAGTGCATTGTCTCTCTGTCAAGGCAGAGTGTTTCAAGAACGGAATGCGCTCTGTAAAGAATTGTTCCGCCGGGAGTTTCATAAACGCCTCTTGACTTCATACCAACAAGACGGTTTTCTACGAGGTCAACAAGACCGATACCGTTCTCACCACCGAGTTTGTTGAGTTTCTTAACGATTTCCACACCGCTCATTTTCTCACCATCGATTGCGGTCGGGATACCCTTTTCAAAACTGATTGTAACGTATGTAGCCTTGTCGGGTGCCTGCTCGGGAGAAACGCCCATTTCAAGAATCTCATCATACTTCGGCTCGTTTGCGGGATCTTCAAGGTCAAGACCTTCGTGGGAAAGGTGCCAGAGGTTCTTATCCTTGGAGTAATTTGTTTCTCTGCTTATTTTAAGCGGGATGTTGTGCGCCTCAGCGTAGTCAATTTCTTCATCTCTTGACTTGATGTCCCAGATACGCCACGGAGCGATGATTTCCATTTCGGGTGCGAAAGCCTTGATTGCAAGTTCAAAACGAACCTGGTCATTGCCCTTACCTGTGCAACCGTGACAGATTGCATCTGCGCCCTCTTTCTTTGCGATTTCAACAATTCTCTTTGCAATTACAGGTCTTGCAAAGGATGTACCGAGAAGGTACTCACCCTCATAAATTGCACCAGCCTTCATTGTCGGGAAAACGTAATCCTCAATAAACTCCTGATTAAGATCCTCAATGTAAAGCTT
>JAZQTF010000018.1:0-2592 GCA_045630445.1 Acutalibacteraceae bacterium | reverse complement strand
CTCGTCAATCTCTTCTCTTCTGTATTCATACTCAACGTTACCGCAGAGTCTTGTGTAGAAAAGAAGCGGGTCAGTGATAAGGTATGTATAAGTACCGTTACATCTTACCTTAACGGTCTTTGACATATTGATATCTCTGTTTACAACGCGGAACATAATCGGACTCGGTGTGCCGAATTTGTTATTGAGAATTTCCTTTGTGTTGAAGTAATAAACTCTCTGGTCCTTACCTGTGTCACCACCGTAAGCAAAACGCGTACCGATTGTTTTGAAAGTGTTTTTGATACTCTCGCCGAGTTTGCCTGAGAAAAGTGACGGCTCTGTTGAAGCATCATAAGTAAACTCGCCCGGCTCAGCACAGACTTCAACAATCTTGCCCTGCTCGACGATAATCATACACTGACCGTCAGCAACCGCAATACCTGAGCCGTTTGAAATGATGTTATCTTCACCCTTTTTGTTGGATGAACGAGAACTTGTTTTCTTTTGTCCCTTACGCATAAGCACGTCAACGGGGAGCGCGTCACAGTAGAAAAACTCTTTCCACTGGTCTGCCAATACACCGCCAACTGCACCAAGTCCTGCTTTAATAAGTCCCATTATAACAACTCCTTAAAGTAATTATTCCTCTGTTGCGGGAGCAGAAGTTTCTGTTGTTTCAGCGTTTTCTGCATTTTCTGCTGATTCTGCCTCGTCCTCATCGTTTGAAGCGGCAGTTGTTGTGAGAGTCACAAGTTTCTGACCCTCGTCAAGACGCATTACGCGGACACCCTTTGCAGGACGTGAGAACACACTGATTTCATTTGCGGGAACGCGGATGATGATACCATCGGAAGAAATGAGAATAATCTCCTCATCATCGTTTACAAGGCGGACTGCCGCAACGTCACCATATTCACCGACACGGTAGTTGATTACACCCTTACCGCCTCTTGACTGAACGCGGAAATCATCCATCTGACTGCGTCTGCCGTAGCCCGTTTCACTTACTGTAAGGATTGTGCCGACACCGCTGAGAACAGCCATACCAACAACTTCATCATTTTCAGCAAGTTGGATTGCACGGACACCACGCGCAGTTCTGCCGATTGAACGCGCATCATTTTCATTGAATCTGATACACATACCTTTGCGTGTTGCAACAAGCAAATCGCTCTCACCGTCAGTAATCTGTGCCCATGCAAGTTCATCGCCCTCGTCAAGAGAAATTGCGATGATACCACCCTTACGCACGTTGCCGTAAAGTGAAAGTTTTGTCCTTTTGATGACGCCCTGTCTTGTAACCATACACAAGTAGGAGTCATCGTCAAGGTCGGGCAAACGAATCATTGATGTAACCTTTTCATCCTGCGCAAGCGGGAGAAGGTTTACAATATTCATACCCTTTGAAGTACGGCTTCCCTCGGGCACTTCGTAACATTTGAGTTTATAAACTTTACCGAAGTTGGTAAAGAACATAATGTAATTGTGAGTGTTGCAGGTAAACATTGTTTCTGCAATATCTTCCTCACGTCTTGTCATACCCTTGACACCCTTGCCACCGCGACGCTGCAAATGGTAAGCCTCAACGGGCTGACGCTTGATATAACCAAGAGTTGTGAGTGTGAGCACGCACTCCTCCTGCGGAATAAGGTCCTCAATATCAACTTCACCGCTGACGGGGAGAATCTCTGTGCGGCGGTCATCACCGAATTTGTCACAGATTTCAAGAGCCTCACTCTTGACAAGTGCAAGCACTTTGTTTTCATCGGCAAGAATCTCTGTAAACTCACGGATTTTCTCTTTGAGCGCAGCCAATTCTTCCTCAATCTTGACTCTTTCCATACCTGTGAGCTGACCAAGACGCATCTTTACAATTTCGCTTGCCTGAATATCATCAAGTCCGAAGCGGTCCATAAGTGCCTGCTTACCTTCGGGGATATTCTTTGACGCACGGAGAATTGCAATAACCTCATCAATGAAGTCAAGCGCAATCACAAAACCTTCAAGGATGTGAGCCTTTTCCCTTGCTTTTCTCAAATCGTAAGTTGTACGCCTTGTGATAATCTCACACTGATGCTTGATGTAGCATTTAAGAATTTCTTTAAGGGAGAGAATTTTCGGCTGACCGTCAACAAGTACAAGCTGAATTACGCCGAAAGTAATCTGAAGTTGAGTGTATGAATAAAGTTGATTGAGCACAACCTGCGGATTTGCATCACGCTTTAAGTCAATCTGAATCTTCATACCCTGCTTTGAAGAATAATCGTGAATATCGGAAATGCCGTCAATTCTCTTATCTTTTACAAGGTCGGCAATACTTTCGATAAGTCTTGCTTTGTTGACCTGATACGGAAGTTCAGTAACGATGATTGAGTTGCGGTTACCGTTTTCCTGAATCTCCGCTCTTGCACGCACAGTGATTTTGCCTCTGCCCGTTGCGTAAGCGGCACGGATTCCCTTGTAACCCATAATAAGTCCTGCTGTCGGGAAGTCAGGGCCTTTGATATGCTCCATAAGTTCATCAAGGTCAGCCTCAGGATTGTCAATAAGGCAGCACATACCATTGATAACCTCACGCATATTGTGGGGCGGAATGTTTGTTGCCATACC
>JAZQTF010000017.1:0-1711 GCA_045630445.1 Acutalibacteraceae bacterium | reverse complement strand
TATATTGAAGACGTAAAGAGTGGCGCTTTTCCCGAGGAGAAACATACATTTACAATTGCTGACGACGTGCTCAGCAAACTTTATTAAGGAAGTTTAAGGGTGAAGAAAATGAGATTGGTACACACTATCAGTGAAGTTCGTTCACAGGTAAAAGAATGGAAGAGTCAGGGGCTTACAGTCGGATTTGTTCCCACAATGGGCTATCTCCACGAAGGCCATCAGAGCCTTATTGAAAGAACGGCAAAGGAAAATGACAAAGTTGGTGTCAGCGATTATGTAAATCCTATGCAGTTTGGCCCGACAGAAGACCTTGCAAGTTATCCCAGGGATATTGAGCGAGATTGCGGCATCTGTGAAAAAGCAGGTGCAAACCTCGTTTTCAATCCCGATCCGTCAGAGATGTACGCTCCCGATTTCTGCACATTTGCTGATATGACAGGGCTTACAGATGTTCTCTGCGGCAAGAGCCGCCCCGTTCATTTCCGTGGCGTATGCACAGTTGTAAGCAAACTTTTCAACATCGTTGCTCCCCACAGAGCGTATTTCGGTGAAAAGGACGCTCAGCAACTTGCGGTAATCCGCCGTATGGTGCGTGACCTTAATTTTGATATTGAAATCGTTGGTTGCCCGATTATCCGTGAGGATGACGGACTTGCAAAGAGTTCAAGAAATACATATCTCAGTGAGCAGGAGCGTAAAGCCGCACTCATTCTCAGCCGCTCGCTCGAACTTGGCAAAAAGGCTTTGCAGGATGGCGAAAGGGATGCTGAAAAGATAAGAAAGATTATCTGTGACAACATCAGCACTGAGCCGCTTTCACGCATTGATTATGTTGAAGTTTCAGATTTGTTCACTCTTGAAAGACAAGAAACAATAAAGTCAGACGTACTTGTTGCAATTGCCGTTTACATTGGCAAAACAAGACTTATTGACAATTTCACGTTCAATATTTAATCGGAGGTCAATTATGGTTTGCGAAATGTTAAAAGGTAAAATTCACAGAGCAACAGTAGTCCAGGCGGAACTTGACTACGTTGGCAGTATCACTGTTGACGAGGATTTGCTCGATGCAGCAGGAATTTATGAATATGAAAAAGTTCAGATTGTTGACATCAATAACGGCAGCCGTTTTGAAACTTACACAATCGCAGGCGAGAGAGGCTCGGGAATGATTTGTCTCAACGGTGCGGCAGCAAGATGCGTTTCCGTTGGTGACAAAATCATCATTATGGCTTATTGCCAGATGGAGCGCAGTGAAGTTGCAACTCATCAGCCGAAAGTTGTTTTTGTTGATGACAAGAACAAGGTTGAAAAAGTTACACGTTACGAGAAACACGGCAGAATAACAATGTAAAAAAATAAGACGCCGAAGAAATCGGCGTCTTGGGTTTTATTTGCTTTTATTGTTTTCGTATATAAGACGTAATCCCTTGAGAAGCAACATTTCATCGCGGTGAATCTCGTGACTGCAAAGCGGCACGATAAATCTTGAAAGTCCACCCGTCGCAATAACGGTTGTTTTCTTTCCGATTTCTTCTTCCATAAGGGAAATCATACCGTCAACCATTGACGCGTGGCCGTAGAGAAGACCGCTCTGGATGCAGTCAACAGTGTTTTTTCCGATGATGCTTTTCGGACTGTCAAGGCTTACGTTGGGAAGTTGTGATGTGTAAACCGCAAGTGCTTCCTGCGTGATTTTAAGACCCGGTGC
>JAZQTF010000016.1:0-9923 GCA_045630445.1 Acutalibacteraceae bacterium | reverse complement strand
AGGAAATCATTGAATCAAGAAGAGTTTTCAAAGAACTCAATGATAAATACAAAGCGGAAATTGAAGTTGAAGCGCAGCAGGTCAAAGCGGCAGGCGGTTTGTTCATTCTCGGTACTGAAAGGCACGAATCACGCCGAATTGATAACCAGTTGAGAGGACGTGCGGGCCGTCAGGGTGATGAGGGTACAAGCCAGTTTTTCATCTCTGCTGAGGATGACCTTATGCGTATTTTCGGCGGCGACAGAATCAAGAGCATTCTCAGTATGCTCCGCGTTGAAGAGGATATGCCAATTGAGCACAAGATGCTTTCAAACGTAATTGAAAGTTCACAGAGAAAGGTTGAAAGCCGCAACTTTGCAATCCGTAAAAACGTGCTCCAGTATGACGATGTAATGAATCGTCAGCGTGAGATTATTTACGGCCAGAGAAATCAGGTGCTTGACGGAATTGACCTTAAAGCAACAATTATGAAAATGCTTGATTCTTGCATCAGTGAGGCGGTTGCAGATTATTGTCCTATGACGGACGGCACCGTATGGAATCTTGACGCACTTCGTGAGAAGTTTGCAGGCTGGCTTATTGAAGGCGATGAACTCAGATATACCGATGAGGAAATGGCAAAACTTTCCGCATCCGATGTTGAGCAGTACCTTACAGAAAAGGCACACGCGAAGTATGACCAGCGTGAGATTGAAATCAATGAGGCACTTGCAAACGTTGTTCCCGAGCCTATGAGAGAACTTGAGCGTATGGCACTCCTCCGTAATGTTGACGAAAAATGGATGGACCATATCGACGCGATGGAAGAACTCAAACAGGGCATCGGACTTCGTGCTTATGGTAACAGAGACCCCGTTGTTGAGTTCAGGGTTGAAGGCTTTGATATGTTTGACGATATGACAAAGGCAATCCGTGAGGATACTGTCCGACTCGTATTTATGTTCAGACCCAGAAGGCAGGAGGACGTTGAGCGTAAAGAGGTTGCAAAGGTTACGGGTCAGAGCGGCGCAAGCGACGGCAGTGACTCCCGCAGCAAGACCGTACGCAACACAAACAAAGTCGGCAGAAATGAATTCTGCCCCTGCGGAAGCGGCAAGAAATACAAGAAGTGTTGCGGTATGAACCAAGGCACAGAATCAAATTAAAACAAAAATTAACCCGCAGTCAATCCGACTGCGGGTTGTTTTTTTATTTCCTTATAAACTTCGGCACAATGCACGCGATTGCTGTCACAAGCAGTTGCAACACAATCAGGTTGATTGCGGAAATGCCGATGTTAACGTCGCCAAGAGCCGATATTGCAAACAGTGCAAAAAGCACAATCGCACCAATGATATTGACTCTGAAAGCCGCGCGGAGCATTGAGCGCAGACGCAGGGAGAATGAGAGCGTCTTGAACATTGAGCGCGGGTTGTTTCTGTGAACGATTGATGCGGCAATCTTCGGGTGTGAAGCCTTGCTGAAAATTCTGTAAATCTCACCGCAACGTCCGTTGAGAATCTTGAACGTTGACTCGTAAGCGCCGAAGTAATGCGCAAGCATCTGCTCGGACAGATTCGGGTCAGTTGAGCGGACAAGGAGAGTTATATCGTGGTCCTGCAAATGTCTGATGTACTGTGTGAGTTTTGTGTCGGGAGTCAGACCGACAACAAACATTGCTGAAAGCACGTTTTCAACCGCAAGGTACAAAACCTGACGGTTATTCTTTGTGTAGTTTCTTTCATTCTGCGCGGTCAGCACATCAATGCTGCGGTGCACCATCATCTCTCTGTTGCCCACAAGGATTCGTTTGCCGTCAATCCATGCGGTGATGCCAAGTCCGTCCTCGTAGTTACATTCCTCAACCTCGGGCAGAATCTCCTGTCTGCCGCCGATGATTGTTGAAAACACTGCGCCAAGCGGATTTTCCGCACGGACAAGTGCGGCGGTTGTAAGCAAAATTGCCTCGTCAATGGGCATATTCTTAAATGTCTTGATTCCGTAAAGTGAGCAGCACTCTTTCGGAAATAATGAGCAACTGTCAACCGCAACCGCGTTTGTGTCAGCACTCTGCTCAATCGCTCCGCAACCGATGATTACGCCGTCCTTCCTGCTCTTTCTTGAAAAACTGAGCAGGGGCAGGTTCGCACAGAGTCCTGCCGCGGCAGGGATACTGCAACAAGTCAGTGCGGTGAAAGTTGAAACGGCGTTGAGAAATCTGCCGCTCATAATGAAAACAAGTATTGAAATGAAAAATCCGATGATAATAAGTATCAGTGAGAATTTTCCGTACTTTGATTTGAATTCATCTTCCTCGTTTGAGGTCTGCAGGAATTTTGAAATATTCTTAACCTTTGCCGAGTAAACAATTGTCGGATTCGGCTCAGGAATACCCTTGCCAAGAAGGGACGCAATGTCATCATCACCGATTTTTGAAACCGCATAAATGTCTGACATCTCGGACAGATTGTGGAAATTGTTTTTGATTCTTTCCTCAACTGACAGTTTGCCCCATGCGTGCAGGAGCATTATCATCACAACGCCAATCTGATACGGATGAATATCCGCAACTGACAAATCCGACACAATAAACGCAAAGTTTTGTATCAGTGCCGCAAGCGTTGCAACCGCAATTGCGGAGTTGAGAGTGAATTTCTTGTTCATCACTGCGGCAACACCCGTGATGAGTGTGTGCGAATACACAATGCCTGAAACAATAAGGATGAAAATGTTAAGCACACCATACAAAGCAATGCTTCCGTCAGCGGGGAAGAAGAAAAACAACAGCGCGTTGAATATACCCATTATGAGCAGTGCAATAACCTGAATTGCACGCGTTGCATATCTTTCGCGTAAGGTTGAATGAATGCCTTTTTTCTTCGGTTTTTCTTCGGGCGGATTTTCCTGCTCAGTTTCAGCAGTTTCGGGTTTTGCTTCTATCTGGTCGTGAGTGGGGGGCTGAGCCTCCTCTTCCTCACCCTCATAAACGTCAAAGATTTTCTTTGCGTTGAATTCGCTGATTTTGCGAAGACGAGTGTTTCGCAGTTGCTCAGCAACAAACTCATCGTCAACCTTGTCGGGCGTTGTTTCATCGTCAAAACCGCTGAGCCTTATCTGACCTTCAACAACTTCACTCTCGTTTTTCGGAGTTTCAGCCTTTCTGCCTGGGTTGAAAATTCGTGCAAGGTCATCGGTTGAAGTGTCACTGAGTTTTCTTGCGGGCATAATCGTCGCGGTTGTGTAAACGTCGTCAGTTGCGCCCGGTTTTGAAATTCTGCGTCGCACATCACCCGTTTCAGAAAATTCCATACGGCTTCTCTGATTGCTGACTTTTCCGTCAATTACGGATTTACCTTTGAATGAGCGCACAGGCTCGTCGTCAGTTTTCTTTACTTCTTTGAAAGTTACCGTTGAGTCGCTCCTGTTTTCCGCGTTGTTGATTCTTGCGGTTGTGGACGATTCAAACATAATCGGCCCCGTTTCCTCAAACCTGAGGGGTTTTGTCTGAAATCTTGAACGCTTGAAATACATCGTGGGCGAATCGTCAGGATTCTTCAATCTTTCAAAAACTGCGGTTGCCTCGTCTTTTGGTTTTGTGTATTTGTTTGTGGTTTCCTCAATATCGGAAACAATGGCGGATTTTTTCTCACCGCCCGACGAAAGAATGGCGTCAACCTTGTCAAGCATTTCCTTTTTGTCGGCAGTCAATTCAGCGTCTGTGCCGTCATCATCGTAAGTGTTTCTGGATTGCTTGATTTCTTCCATTATCTCGTCAATAATAGTTTTATCGTTTGACATCACAGCGCCTCCCCATTCAGGAATTTCTGTTTCTTGCCACTTCGTACATAAGAATTCCTGCCGCAACTGACGCGTTGAGAGAGGAAATTTTACCCTTCATCGGGATTGATACGATAAAGTCACAGTTTTCACGCACAAGGTGACTCATACCATTACCCTCAGAGCCGATGACAAGTGCAACCGAGCCGGAGAAATCAGTCTTTGAGTAGGATTCACCGTCCATATCAGCACCGTAAATCCACACACCTCTGTCCTTGAGGTCTTTCATTGTGGATGCAAGGTTGCTGACTCTTGCAACGGGCAGATGCTCAACAGCACCCGCACTTGTCTTGCCGACAATGTAGGTCAGTCCCGCACCGTGTCTTTTGGGAATGATTACACCGTGAGCGCCGGCACATTCAGCCGTGCGGATGATTGCACCAAGGTTGTGCGGGTCCTCAATATCGTTGCAGATGATGATAAACGGCTTTTCATTTCTCTCCTGAGCCAGCGCGAAAATATCGTCAACGCTTGAGTATTCGCAAGCAGCCGCAACCGCAACAACACCCTGATGACTTGTGTGCGGACACATAAAGTCAAGTTTCTTCAAATCAACTTCTTTTACAACAATGTTCTTATCTCTGCACATGGAGATGATTTTGCCAACACTGCCGCCGCGCTCACCGCGTGCAACAAGCAGTTTGTCAATCGGTCTGCCCGAGCGCAGAGCCTCTGTGACGGCATTTCTGCCGATGATAAGGTCGGAATCTTTCTGATTTTTCTCTATCATGAATATACCTCCGTATAAAAGACAATATATTAACAATTCATTTTAACATATATTGAAACAAAATAAAAGTGAAAATATAGCCAAAATGAAACTATTTGTCGAGAAATTTATATTCTGGTGTTATTTTTAATCTTGACTGATTACAAATAATATGCTAAACTACTATCCGTGAAAGGCTGTGAACAAGACAAGTAACGCAGGAGTTCGTTTTCAGTGAGCGCGGGATAGTGTAAACCGTGTAATAGTGACTGCGTGAATAACACTTGGGAGCCGCAATCTGAACGGTGTAAAAACTCATTAGGTGCGACGGGGGCTGACCGTTATATCAGTGGGCTTTTTCGTGAAGCGGCAGAGTGACCGTAATCGGTAAGATAGGTGGTACCACGGGTGCAGACTTGTCCTATTGTAAGGGGACGAAACTGCGCTTTTTTTATTTGTCAGTTAATAATTTTTTATATAAAGGAAAGGTGACCTCAAATGAAACATACGGATATAAAGGAAGTAATGTCCAATGCAGCCCTTGTCGGCACAGACGTTGTTGTCTGCGGCTGGGTAAGAACTGCAAGAGATTCAAAGAACGTTGCGTTCATCGCGCTCAACGATGGCACAACTCTTGACCATCTTCAGATAGTTATTGACAAAGCGGTTATGACCGCACCCGCAGGAGCAACAAACCTTGGCACATCGTTGCGTGTTGAGGGTAAGGTTGTGCCGAATATGAAAAACGATGGAGTAGAAATCAACGCAACTACAATCGAAATTCTCGGTGCTTGCCCCGCTGATTATCCGCTACAGAAAAAGTTTCAGAAACTTGAAACTCTCAGAGAGATTCCGCACATCAGAGTGCGTACAAACACTTTCAACGCAGTGTTCCGCGTCCGTTCAGTAATGGCTGACGCAATCCACAGATATTTCCAGGAGAGAAACTACGTTTACGTTCACACACCGCTCATCACAGGCAGTGACTGCGAGGGTGCAGGTGAGGTGTTTAAGGTAACTTCAATCGGTTACTCTGACAAGTACAAGAATGAGCAGGAGTATTATGCTGATGACTTCTTCGGCAAGAAAGCAGGTCTCAGCGTTTCAGGTCAGCTTGAGGGCGAAGTTGCTGCAATGGCATTCGGTAAGATTTACACATTCGGACCGAGCTTCCGCGCAGAAAACAGTAATACACCGCGTCACGTTGCGGAGTTCTGGCACGTTGAGCCGGAGGTTGCTTTTGCTGAGCTTCCCGACATCATTGAAATCGCAGAAGATATGATCAAATACATCATCAGAGATGTTATGGAAAAATGCCCGACTGAGCTCAGATTCTTTGAGGAAAGATTTGAAAAAGGTCTTATCGAGAAACTCACAAGCGTTGTTGAAAACAGTTTCGCAATCGTTGATTACACAACTGCAGTTGAGCAGTTGATTGCGTCAGGCAAGGATTTTGAGTATCCTGTTGAGTGGGGACTTGATTTGCAGACCGAGCATGAGAGATATATCACAGAGGAAATTTATAAAAAGCCCGTATTCATCACAAACTACCCGAAGGACATCAAGTCCTTCTATATGAAGCAGAATCCCGACGGCAAGACCGTTGCGGCAACTGACTTGCTCGTTCCCGGTGTTGGTGAGATTATCGGTTGCAGTGAGCGTGAGGCAGATTATGACAAACTCCTTGACGCTATGAAGCAGCGTAATATGAACATTGATGAGTACAGAGATTATATCGACCTTCGCAAATACGGCTCCGTACCCCACAGCGGTTTCGGTCTCGGATTTGAGAGAATTATTATGTATGTCACAGGTATGAGCAACATCAGGGACGTTATCCTTTACCCCAGAACAGTTGGCTCAATCCGCTAAGAAAGGGATAAATCAATGAGTAAATTATATGTGCCGAAGGATTACGTCAGCAAACTTTCTGTGCGTGACACCCAGAGGGCAATCAAATTTATCAAAGATACTTTTCAGATCAATCTTGCAAATGAGTTGCAACTTGACCGTGTAACAGCACCGATTATCGTAACCAAAGAGAGCGGCATCAACGATGACCTCAACGGTGTTGAGCGCAAGGTAAGTTTCACAATGAAAGAGATTGAGGGTGAGGGAGAGGTTGTCCAGTCCCTTGCAAAATGGAAGAGAAAAGCGTTGCACGATTTCGGCTACGTTGCGGGCGAGGGTATTTACACCGATATGAACGCAATCCGCCGCGATGATGACGTTGACAATATCCATTCAATTTTCGTTGACCAGTGGGACTGGGAAAAGATTATCACACGTGAGCAGAGAACAACCGAATACCTTTGCAAAATTGTAAGAAGCATTGTAAAAATCCTTGCTTACACAAAGCAGATTGTAAAGGATAAATATCCTGTGCTTCAGTATGATATCTGTCCCGATGTGTTCTTTATCACTTCTCAGGAACTTGAAGATATGTATCCCGATATGACCGCAAAGGAAAGGGAAAATGAAATCACACGCAAGTACAGAAGTGTGTTCATTATGCAAATCGGCAATGTTCTCAAAAGTGGCAAAAGACACGATGGCAGAGCCCCCGACTATGATGACTGGTCGCTCAACGGTGATCTTCTAATCTGGAATGACGTGCTTGAAAGTGCGCTTGAAGTTTCTTCAATGGGCATCCGTGTTGACAGTGCATCGTTGCTCTCTCAGCTTGAAAAAGCGGATGCGCTTGACAGAAAGAAGTTTGAGTATCACAGCAACATCATCAATGACGTCTATCCGCTGACAATCGGCGGCGGTATCGGTCAGTCACGAATCTGTATGCTCATTCTTGAAAAGGCGCACATCGGTGAGGTTCATTCATCAATCTGGCCCAATCAGTTGCGTGAAGAATGCAAAAGTGTCGGCATAAACCTTTTATAATAACAGGACGGTGAAATAAATGGAATTTGTAAATTTTGAAAAGAAACAGGATGTTCAGGACATTCAGTATATAATCGAAAAAGTAAAAAGTGGCGAAATCAAGGACGGAGATAACATCACCGTCAAAGGCGCAATTTACAGAATCAAGGAAATGAGCGGTTTTGCTTTTGTAAACGTAAGAGCGGCCGGTGTAATTTATCAGTGCGTATGGGAAGAGGGCAATTCCAAAATCAATATCAAGGACTTCAAGGCGGAGGAGTGCGTAATCATTGACGGCACAATCGTTATTGAGGAGCGTAGCAGACTCGGCTTTGATATCCGCATCAACAATATGACCCGCATTTCGGGTAATGTTGAGCAACTTCCCGTTGAAATCAGCAACGATAAAGTAATCACGAAGTTGCACATCAACAAACTTCTTGATTACAGAATCATTACTCTCCGCAATCAGAGAGTGCGTGCAATTATGAAGATTTCCCACGGCGTACTCAACGGTTTCAGAGACTTCCTCCGTGGTGAAGGCTTTACCGAGTTTGTGCCGCCGAAAATCGTTCAGGCAGGCGCAGAGGGCGGCGCTGATATGTTTGAGGTTGATTACTTTGGTGAGAAGGCTTACCTCAATCAGAGTCCGCAGATGTATAAGCAGATTATGGTTGGCGTGTTCACAAAGGTGTTCACAACAAGCCCCGTTTTCCGTGGCGAGAAACACAGCACAAACCGCCATATCAATGAGTTTCAGGGCCTTGACCTTGAAATGGGATTCATTGATTCCTTTGAGGATCTGATGGAACTTGAAGCAAGACTCTTCAAGTATCTCTATGCTTATATCAATGAAAACTTTGCAGCAGAACTTGATATTGTTCTCGGCAAGGGCAACCGTTTGCCTGAACTTACTTCTTTCCCGAAGATTAAGTTTGCTGATGCAAAGAAACTTTTTGCTGATGCTCATCCCGGAAAGTATGGCGAATCAACTCTCAAAGAGCCCGACCTTGACCCCAACGAGGAGCGTTGGCTCGGTGAGTATTTCAATAAGGAGTACAATTCTCCGATTGTGTTCATCACACATTATCCCACAATCAAGCGTCCTTTCTACGCAAAGGAAGACCCGACAAATCCCGAGGTTACACTCAGTTTTGATATGCTTCTCAACGGCCTTGAGGTTACAACCGGTGGTCAGAGAATTCACGATTATGATGAGCAGGTTGCAAAGATGCAGCGTCTTGGAATGAACGTTGAGGACTTTGAGGATTATCTGACAATGCACAAGTACGGTATGCCCCCGCACGGCGGAATGGGTCTCGGACTTGAAAGAATTGTCCAGAATATGCTCGGTCTTCAGAATATCAAGGAAGCAACCGCATTCCCGAGAGACAGAGAAAGACTCCGTCCGTAAAATTTTACTATCAAAAAATCCGCTCTGTATTCCTGCAGGGCGGATTTTTACAAAGAACATCATCACTTTAAGTGATTAAAAATATTAGTTTTTGATATTTTTAATTCTTAAAGTTACTGTGTATAATGAAGTTAATAATTTTATTTTAAGCAGGAGGTTGTTCAAATGAAAGAAGTAGTAATCGTCAGTGCGGTCCGTACCCCTATCGGCAAGTTTATGGGTGGATTGTCAAAACTCAGCGCGGTTGATCTTGGTGCAGTCGTTGTTGAAGAGGCAATCAAACGTGCGGGAATTTCTCCGCAGCAGGTGCAGGATGTAACAGCAGGTATGGTTTACAAAGCTGCTGCAAAAGGCAATCCTGCCCGTCAGGTGTCAATCCGTGTTGGTGTGCCGGTAACAGCGGGTGCAACAACAGTTGACCAGCAGTGTGCATCTGCTATGCGTGCGTTTGAAATTGCAAGTCAGCAGATAATGCTTGGCAAATCCGATATCAGCGTTTCGTTTGGTATTGAGAGTATGTCAAACGTTCCGCATATGCTCGTGGGAAGCCGTAACGGATACAGAATGGGTGAAATAAAGGCTGTTGATGGCCTTACTCATGATGCACTTGTATGTGCAGTTTATGGCAAACACATGGGCTTTACCGCACAGAATCTTGCTGACCAGTATGGCATCAGTCGTGAGGAGCAGGATGAACTTGCAGCATTGAGCCACAAGAGAGCGGTTGAGGCACAGAAAGCAGGGGTTTTCAATAAAGAAATCGTTCCGGTTGTAATTGAGGGCAAAAAAGGCACAACAGTAATTGATAAGGACGAATGTCCGAGCGAAGCTTCAACAGTTGAGGCTTTGGCAAAACTCCGCCCTGTATTCGGTGAAACAATTACTGCGGGTAATGCTTCCAGCATCAACGATGGTGCTGCTGCGGTTGTTCTTATGTCCGCTGACAAGGCTGCAGAGCTTGGAATCAAACCGATTGCAAAGCTTCGCTCCACAGCAACTGTCGGCGTTGAGCCGTCAGTAATGGGTATCGGCCCCGCTTACGCTATTCCCAAGGCATTGGAATACGCAGGTCTTACAATGGATGAAATCGGTTATTTTGAAATCAATGAG
>JAZQTF010000015.1:0-2193 GCA_045630445.1 Acutalibacteraceae bacterium | reverse complement strand
CCGGTTCCCTCGGTGGTAAGTTTGACCTTGTACTCATGCGTATTGTTGATATTATCTTCTCATTGCCGGATATGTTGATGTTTATCTTGCTCGCAGCAGCGTTCAAATCGTCGCTGGGTACGATGATTGAAGGAACGGTGTTCCAGGCCATAGGCGGCAATATTATCAGTTTGTTCGTCGTATTCGCATTGCTCTACTGGGTATCTATGGCTCGTCTTATCCGTGGCCAGATTCTCTCATTGCGTGAGCAGGAATACGTGCTCGCTGCTCGTACAGCAGGCGCAAAGGGCGGCTGGATTATCCGTAAGCACCTTATTCCCAACTGTATCAGCGTTATCATTATCTCTACCGCGCTTCAGGTGCCCAGTGCAATCTTTACTGAGAGTTATCTCTCATTCATCGGCTTGGGTATCAATGCTCCGATGCCGTCTCTCGGCTCACTCGCAAACGATGCGCTCAACGGTATTTCATCCTATCCCTATCGATTGATTGTACCCGCAGTGGTAATTTCTTTGATTGTTCTTTCGCTCAACTTGTTTGGCGATGGACTTCGTGACGCTTTTGACCCGAAATTAAAAAGATAAGAAAGGACGATGTTTTAATATGGCTCTTCTTGAAGTCAGAAATCTGCATACCTCGTTTAAGACGGATGCCGGCATCGTCAATGCTGTCAACGGCGTCTCCTTTAACCTGGATAACGGCAAGGTATTGGGCATTGTTGGTGAGTCCGGCTCCGGTAAATCCGTAACCGCTTACTCAATTATGCAGATTCTTGCTCCCAACGCTACCATCTCTGAAGACTCCTCAATCAAACTTGCAGGTCAGGAGTTGGTAGGTGTAAGTGAAAAAGTAATGAAAACAGTCCGAGGCAACAAGGTTTCCATCATTTTCCAGGATCCGATGACCTCGCTCAACCCCACATATACAATCGGTCACCAGTTGATTGAGGCAATTTTGTTGCACACAAACCGCAACAAAAAGCAGGCGTGGGATCGTGCAGTAGAAATGCTGCGTATGGTAAACGTAAATGAGCCTGAAAAGCGTATGAAGCAGTATCCCCATGAGTTGTCAGGTGGTATGCGTCAGCGTGTAGTTATTGCTATGGCTCTTGCTTGTGAACCTGATATTCTTATTGCGGATGAGCCGACAACTGCGCTTGACGTAACAATTCAGGCACAGATTCTTGAATTGATGAAGTCTTTGCAGGATGAACTTGGCATGGCAATCATTATGATTACTCATGACCTTGGTGTTGTTGCTCAGATGTGTGACGAAGTAATCGTTATGTATGCCGGCTCAATCTGTGAGCAGGGCACTGCTGACGAAATCTTCTATAATCCCCAGCACGAATATACAAAGGGTCTTCTCCGCTCAATTCCCACTGTGGAAGCAGAGACTGAGAAGAAAAGACTTCAGCCCATCAGCGGTACTCCTATTGACCTTCTCAATATGCCCAAGGGTTGTCCGTTTGCTCCCCGTTGTGATGCAGCAATGAAAATCTGTATCACTGAGCGTCCCGAAAATGTGGAGGTAAATTGTGACCACCGCACTGCATGCTGGATGTATATCAGGAATATGCTTGAAAAGGAGGCTGCAAACGATGAATGAGATAAATAAAGATGCACTTATTTCCGTGCGTAATCTGTGTAAGTATTTTGACATCAGCGTTGCCCCCTTCAAAACAAAACCTCTCAAAGCGGTTGATGGCGTTTCATTTGACATTATGCGTGGTGAAACACTTGGTCTTGTTGGTGAGTCAGGCTGTGGTAAAACAACAGTCGGCAGAACTTTGCTCAACCTTTATCAGCCCACTTCTGGTGAGATTTATTACGATGGCAAGCAGATCAAAACACGTAAAGAGATTGAGGAATTCCGCAAGAAGGCAACAATGGTTTTCCAGGACCCTTACTCATCTCTTAACCCGCGTATGACAGTTGCTGACATCATCGGTGAACCCCTTGATATTCATAAACTCTATGAATCAAAGCAGCAGCGTCAGGAACGTATTCTTGAATTGATGGGCTACGTTGGCCTTAACAGTGAGCACGCAGCGCGTTATGCGCATGAGTTCTCAGGCGGTCAGCGTCAGCGTATCGGTATTGCTCGCTCTCTCGCTGTAAACCCCGACTTTATCGTTTGTGATGAACCCGTGTCTGCACTTGACGTTTCAATTCAGGCTCAGGTTATCAATAT
>JAZQTF010000014.1:0-7662 GCA_045630445.1 Acutalibacteraceae bacterium | reverse complement strand
CGCCGCTACCCACAGGGCAAAAGATTAAATCAGGCTTTGCTTTTATTATCTCGTTGTCACTGCCGCAAATTAAGGTGTGCACACCTGCAAATTTAACAAGCTCAGCAGACAATCCGCCCTTTTCAAGAGTAATCTTGTCGTTAACAAAAATTTATTTCTCTTCTGTGATCTTTGCTTCTGCCTTTACAAAGTCCATTGTAGCTCTGCCCTTAAGGTCATCAACAATAACTTTCTCGTCAATAGCCTTCTTAGCAACTTCAACGTCAACTTTGTAAGCGTCAGCGATTGTTGCGTACTCAGCGTCAATTGCTTCCTGAGTAACTGTGATGTTTTCAATCTCAGCAATCTTATCAAGTGCAAGCTTAACCTTAACTGATGTTTCAGCCTGAATTTTGAATGTTGTTCTGAGTGCATCAATGTCCATACCTGTGTACTGCATGTACATATCAAGGTTAAGGCCCTGACCCTGAAGTCTCATATCCATATCACGAACAAACTCATCAATCTTCATCTCGAACATAACTTCGGGGATCTCAGCCTTGATGTTTTCTGCAAGTTTCTCAGCGATCTGATTTTCAAGATCAATGTCAGCGTTCTTAACTTTTCTGTCTTCAAGTTTCTTAACGAGATCAGCCTTGAAAGCGTCAAATGTTTCAAACTCACTTACGTCCATTGCAAACTCATCATCAAGTTCCGGATATACCTTCTGCTTGAGTTCGTTGAGTTTTACCTTGAATACAGCGGGCTTACCTTTAAGTTCCTCTGCATGATACTCTTCCGGGAATGTTACGTTAACATCGAACTCGTCGCCAACGTTGTGACCAACGATCTGCTCTTCAAAAGTATCAATAAAGCTGTGTGAACCAAGTGTGAGGTTATGGTTTTCAGCCTTGCCACCTTCAAAAGCAACGCCATCAACGAAGCCTTCAAAATCAATAACAGCCATATCGCCGTCAGCAGCGGGTCTGCCCTCTACTTCTTCAAAAGTAACAGCTCTTTCTTTGTACTGCTGAATTTCACGATCGATTTCTTCATCAGTTACAACAGTGCTCTTCTTTGTAAGTTCCATGCCCTTGTAGTCTGCGATTTTAACTTCAGGCTTAACTGTAACTTTAAGTGTGAGAGTTACACCCTCTTCTTTGCTCATATTCTGAACTTCTGCATCGTACGGAGCAGCAACTACGTCAAGCTTGGACTCAACGATAGCATTCTCAACTTCCTCAGGATAAATGCTGTCAAGTGCTGTTTCAAAGAATACGCCTTCACCGTACATCTTCTCAATGAAAGATCTGGGAGCCTTACCCTTTCTGAATCCGGGGATTGCAATCTTTCCCTTTTCCTTAAGATATGCCTTGTTAACTGCATCGTTGAACTTCTCAGCAGAGATTTCAACGGTCAACTCATAGACATTTGTTTCAAGATTTTTTACTGATTTCAAGCTCATTTCTAAATCCTCCTAATTTTTGAACCATTAAACTTAAATATTATAACAGATAAAGTAATAAATTTCCATATCTTTTTTGATATTTATATAAGAAATTTTAAACTTTTTCTATCAAAACAGGGGTAAAATCAACTGCATCGCAGGAAATCAATGTAAATTTAATCCCATCAGATACCCCATTCAACGCTCTTTTACATGAAGCACCATGCAAATGCCCATAATAACAACGTTTTATTCCGTACTCAACAAGTACATTGTAAATGCCCTCACATACCTGTTCTTCATAAATCGGGGGATAATGCAGAAAAACAATCGGCTCTCTCCCCTCTTTTATTCCATCTTCAATTGAAGCACGTAAGCGTCCAATTTCACGGTTCAATACTTTTTTATCATTCTCTGCGGAACAATCAAAGAACCAACCTCTTGTTGCACAAATTGAAAATTCGCCAACAGGATACGAGTTGTTATGAATTAATTTTATTGTGTCAAAATTGTTTGCAACGAGAAAATCATCCATCTTCTTTTTAGTAGTCCACCAATAATCATGGTTACCTTTTGAAATAAGTTTTGTTCCGGGCAGATTATGTAAAAATTCAAAATCCGCTTTTGCTTGTTCAAGTGACATAGCCCATGAAATATCACCGGCAATAACAACTGTGTCATCAGGATTCACAAGGTCTCGCCAATGTTTTTCAAGTCGCTTTTCATAATCAGTCCAACCCGAAAAAATATCCATCGGTTTGTTGCAGGATAACGACAGATGAGTATCTGCAATACAAAAAATTGACATATAAATATTCACCACCCGTAATGAATTTTATCACCTTTGTTTACAAACAATAAAATATAAAATACCAGGAGGTGAAACAAAGATGAATATGGATAAAAAATATAATTCCAGTAAAATCGACGGTGTAAGTTGCGACGCTAAACATTGCATCTATAACCGTGAGGGCAACGTATGTGACGCAGGCAGAATTGCAATCGGCACAAACAACGCCACAAGTTCTTCTGAAACAATCTGCGCTACCTTCAAATGTAAAAGTGACAGATAAAAATTAGTTTAATACAAGAAAACGCAGGGAACAGCTCAATGTTGTGCATTGTGTTGATCCCTGTTGTTTATTTTCTTATTTTATTCCGAGCATTGCAAGAACTGTGTCAGCCATTTCATCCTTACCGCAGATATTCTTGTCAAATCTGGGAGTCTTGCCCTTAAGATTTGCAATCGGAGCAGGGATAGCAGCACCGGTAAACGCTGACAATGCGTCAACCATTCCGAATTCATCAGCATCTCCTGCATCACCCTTAACTGCATCAAGCACGCTTGCACAGAATTTGTACGGACTTGCAGTTGAGTCAATAACAGTAGGAGTCTTGTCCCCTGTTGCTTTGCGATAATTTTCATAAACGCTGATTGCAACAGCGGTATGAGTATCACAGAGATATTTGTTGGAATCAAACACAGTCTTGATTGTTGCGTTTGTACCCTCATCATCACAGTAACCACACTCAAACAAATCCTTAACCTTTGCAAGAGTTTCAGCATCAACTGTGTAAGATCCGGTTTCAGAAAGAGACTTCATAAGTTCAGCGGTCTTTTCTGAATTGTTGCCCTGAAGATGATAGAGAAGTCTTTCAAGGTTGCTTGAAATGAGGATATCCATTGACGGAGAGTTAGTTGTGAAGAACTCTCTGTTTCTGTTGTAAGTACCGTTTGTAATAAAGTCAGTAAGAACCTTGTTCTTATTGGATGCACAGATAAGTTTGTTTACCGGCAAGCCCATAAGTTTTGCGTAATATGCAGCAAGAATGTTACCAAAATTACCGGTCGGTACAACGAAGTTGAGTTTGTCACCTAACTCGATTCTGCCCTGTCTGAGCATATCACAGTAAGCAGAGAAATAATAAACAATCTGCGGTACAAGACGGCCCCAGTTGATTGAGTTAGCACTGGAGAACATCATATTTGCCTGAGCGAGTTTATCAGCCATAGCAGCATCGCCAAAGATTTTCTTAACACCATTCTGTGCATCGTCAAAGTTGCCCTTGATAGCGCTTACATTTACGTTTGCACCTTCCTGAGTGATCATCTGGAACTTCTGCATCGGGCTTACACCATCATCCGGATAGAATACGATGATCTTGGTGTTTTCAACATCCTTGAATCCTTCAAGTGCGGCCTTACCTGTGTCACCGGAAGTAGCAACAAGGATTACGATTGTCTTGCCGTCAGAAGTCTTTTTTGCAGAAACTGTGAGCAAATACGGAAGAAGCTGAAGTGCCATATCCTTGAATGCACAAGTCGGTCCGTGCCAGAGTTCGAGAATGTTCATTGTGTCATCAATGTTTACAACGGGAGCAACATCCTTGGAAGCGAATGTACCGTTGTACGCACCGTTAACACAGTAGTCGAGTTCATCCTCGGTAAAGTCTGTCAAATACAATGAAAGCACTTTCTTTGCGCGTTCAATGTATGACATACCAATCATATCTTTAATCTCGTCCAATGTAACCTTCGGGATTTCAGTCGGTACAAAAAGACCGCCATTCTTTGAAAGTCCCATTGTGATTGCCTGTGCGGAAGACACAGAAATTGAATTGTCTCTTGTGCTTGTGTAATTCATAGTCATCGGCTTTGAAGCCATACACCCCTTATAAAAATCTAAATTTTAGTTTATCATATTTTTTTATTCTTGTCTATAACTAAATTTATAAAACACGGGTAAAAAAGTCCATACTGTTATCAAAAAACACCTTTTTAACTATGGTTTCAGAAATACCCATGCGAAGAAGATGCTCATAAAGCGCACCCATTTTGTCAATACCGCTTAAATCATCGCACATTGTTGCACCGTCAAAGTCCGCGCCAACCGCAACAACATTCTCTCCGCCAAGTTCAAGGAAATGATAAAGATTGCGGAAAGCGCCATCGCAACCGCTTTCACGGTTATCCGGAAGAAACGCATCGTAAAAATTAAGACCTACGATTCCTTTTCTGTCACGAATGATTTTAAACTGATCATCAGTAAGATTTCTGTAATGATTTTTTATTGTACGGGAGTTTGAATGAGTTGCAATAAATGGTTTCGTTGTGTTTTCTGCAACTTCATAAAATCCGATATCGTTAAGATGGGAAACATCAATAATCATATTGAGATTTTCCATTTCTTTTATAACCTCAAAACCAAAAGGTGTAAGACCCTTTCCTCCCTCAACATCACTTCCGCAAGCAACTTCACACTGACCATTCCAGGTAAGAGTCAGCAAACGCACACCGCAATCATACATATATCGCAAACGTTCAATTTTGCCTGCAGTTGCAGCACCGCCCTCTACCGATAAAATTGCAACAATTTTACCATCGCTTACTGCTTTTCTTATATCATCAGCAGATTTACAGAACATAATTGTATCCTTGTTTTTCTCAACTTCTTTCAAAAAGCAATTATACAATCCGTCATAATAATCGCAAGCGGCCTGACCTCTGTACTCATTCTGCATCCAGAGTGCAAACACCTGACACCAGTTTTTTATGTATTTTCCTTTATCAACTGAAATTGATAAATCATTACTTTTTAAGTCACATCCTCTTAAATAACACTCTGTAATAGTGTCACAATGCAAGTCAAACAGACGCATATTTCATCCTCCGAAAGCGTTTTTGATATGATTGATCTTAATATCGTTTTTATTATGATAAACTTCCACAACATCAAAACGTGGCTGCAGGTTGATTTTATTTGTTGACAGATAAATCATAGCAGTGTTGATAATCTTTGATTGTTTATTGTAGTCAACAAACTCTCTTGGTGTTGCTATGCTGTCTTCTCCCCTTGTTTTGACTTCAGCAAAAATAATGTAATTACCCTTAGTGCAGATTATATCAATCTCACCAAATCTTGTCCTGTAATTAACGTTAAGAATTCTATATCCATTATCACGAAAGAATCTTGTTGATTCAATTTCGCCCATTTTGCCAATCTTATCTTTACGCATAATTATTTACCCAGATATTTTTTGAGAAAACTCAATCTATGCACAGGAGAAACTCCGTGTTTATCAAGCATTTCATAATGAAGTTTTGTGCCATAACCCTTATGTTTTGCAAAGCAATACTGCGGGTATTCTTTATCGAGTTCCATTAAAAATCTGTCCCTGCTGACTTTTGCAAGTATTGATGCAGCAGCGATTGAGGCACTCAAAGCATCGCCTTTGATAATTGTTTTTTCAGCAATTGAAAGTTTTGGTGACTGATTACCATCAATAAGAGCAATATCAGGTTTAACTCTGAGTCCGTTTACTGCGTTTCTCATTGCAAGAAAAGTTGCCTGAAGAATGTTAATTTCATCAATTGTTTTCTCATCAACACTGGCAATACAATAATCAACCGCTTCTTCAATAATCTTATCAAAAAGAATATCGCGTTTTTTCTCGGTCAGTTTCTTTGAATCATCAAGAGCTTCTATTGTCTTATCAATCGGCAATATGACCGCAGCGGCAAAAACAGGGCCTGCAAGCGGACCTCTGCCAGCTTCGTCAACTCCGCAAACTACACTGTATCCGTTTGCAACAGCATTATGTTCATATTCAAACCAGTTCATAAAGCACCTCGTTTAAGGTTTTTCAAGAGTAATTTTTCCGATTGTGCCTGCCCTGAATTCGTCAAGAAGCATCACGGAAACTCTCTCATAATTTATCTCTCCACCACGAAGAAGCATACCTCTTTTTTTGCCGATTTCATCCATTATATCAAGCGGTGATTTTTCATTGATATCAGCAATATCATATCTCTTTGCCAACTTATCACTATGATTAGCCATAAGCGCTTCAATAAGATTGTAAGCAAGAGTTTCAATATCCATAATCTCATCCTTGATAGCACCGGTATAAGCAAGATTTCTGCCAACTTCAGGGTCTTCAAATTTAGGCCACAATACGCCGGGAGTGTCAAGAAGTTCAATTCCGTCACCAATTGCAAACCATTGATTCTGACGTGTTACACCGGGTTTGTCCGCAACCTGCGCGCGAATCTTCTTTGCCATTCTGTTGATGAAAGAAGATTTGCCTGTATTCGGAATACCAACAATCATAAGGCGAAGCGGTTTGCCCTTCATACCTTTTTCAATATTTATTCTTATTCTTTCTGCAAGAACACGTCTGACTGCAGGTAAAAAGTTTGAAAGACCTTTTCCGCTTCTGCAATCAACTGCAAGCGCTGTCATACCTTTGTTTTCAAAATATGACATCCACTGTTTTGTTATATTTTCATCAGAAACATCACATTTATTGAGAAGAATTATTCTCGGTTTTGCAGAAATCAAAGCGTCAATTTCAGGGTTTCGGCTACTTACAGGAATTCTTGAATCAATGATTTCAACAACTGCATCAACAAGTTTCAGACTTTCTTTTATCTGACGTCTTGTTTTCGCCATATGACCGGGAAACCAGTTGATGTTACCCTTTTCGAACCCTTTTTCCATTCCCATTGTCAACTCTCCTCGCTTTTCTTTTCTTCAATAGTATAGCAATCAAATGATAAATAATTAAAATCAATGCGTTAGATATCATATAAGCAATTGCTAACACACACTCAAGGCTTCTTGAAATCGCATCCATACCGTAAAGTGTATCACCGGTTTTATTACCCAAAATGTCATGTGGAGTGTATCCATTTATGTATGTATCAACACAACCAACAAAAAAGAATACGCCCACCGCTGTAATGAAGAATAAAATAATCATCAATAAAATTTCAATAAACTTTTTGTCATCCTTTTTTCTGAGTAAGAAAAGATAAACCAACTGATAAATCAGTGCCGGTATGCATAATAGAACTGACCAATCCGCCCATACTGCATAAAAAACATTTTGTGCTGCGAATATGAACAACACATCAAAAAGAAATGTTAACTTGAAAATCAGATAAAACTTTTTCACATCAAGTAAACCTCCATTATGCATTGCGCAAAATATTAAAAGCACTTTTTCTTAATCTTATTATTATGAATCAAGACAAAGTGCTTTTGGACATAGTTCTGTTTATATTCTGTTTTATAGTAATTTGCTATAAAATCGCAATGTTCAAATTAAAAACTTTTGAAGTCATTAAGTCTGAGAGAAACGCTACCCATAATGTAATCATTTCTTATAAGACCAACTTCTTCATATCTGCTGTCCCACGATACAAGACGATTATCACCCATTACAAAAGAATA
>JAZQTF010000013.1:0-5159 GCA_045630445.1 Acutalibacteraceae bacterium | reverse complement strand
TCAATTTTACTGAAATCAATTTTTGCAAGGGTTTGCTCTACAAGTTCCGGCAAAGCGACGGTATGATGAAAAAGCGCATCACTCTGCCTGAGTCCGAGTTCCCCCGCTTTTACGGGCAGAAGCCGTTTTGACTGCACAACCTCTCCGCTCACTGAATCATAGAGTGCAACGGAAGTTGTGTAGTTACTTGTATCAATTCCAAGATATAATCCCATTTTACGCCTCGTTATTGCGGGTAACAGAGCCGAGAATACCGTTTACAAAAGCGGCATCTTCATCGGTTGCAAACTTCTTTGCAAGTTCTATTGCCTCGTTGATTGAAACACTGGTCGGGATTTCATCTATGTACATAATCTCAAAAATTGCAAGTCTCAACACTGCAAGGGAAACTTTTGAGATTCGGTTTTTGTTCCATGTTGCAGTCATACACTTTTCAACTGTGCTGTCAATTGCTTCAAGGTTTGCACAAACTCCGTCAAAAAGCATCTGCGAAAACTCATCATCCTTAAATTCAAGGCTGAGTTTTGATAACTCACAGATTTCCTGCGGCGGAACATCTCCGTTAAACATCATACTGAAAACAAGCGCAAGCGCCTGCTCTCTTGATTCACGTCTTGTCATTTTACACCATTCCCCGTAAAAACTTTAATTGCTGATTATTACTGCACATTCTCTTCACCGATGAAAAGATCGGCAACGGAAACGTTTACTTTATCGACAACCTTGCCGGTCATATTCTGAACGGCATTTTTTACGGCAGACTGAACTTCACAGGAAACAGTCTGGATATTATAGCCTTTGATCACCTTGATATAAACTGTGATTATAAGGTCCGCATTCTTGTTTGTTACAACAACGCTTGAAGGTTTGCCTGACATTTTGTTGAGCATACCTTTAATCTGCACGGGTGCGGCGCAGAGACCTGCAACACCGTCAATTTCCTTTGCGGCATTTGCTGCGATTGATGTGATTACTTCCGTAGAAATAACAACTCCACCGCATTTTTTGATTGAATCTTTATTTACCTGCATAGTCTGATGCCTCCTTTTTGGACATTATAACACAAAGTCTATATAATATACAACTATTTTACCTGAATAATTGTAATATTTTCAAAAGAAATATCAGTTTGCTTACAGACTATTTCTTTTATTTGCAACAACACGACGTCATTAAGGTCATCACAATCCACTGCGATGGTTGCATAAGCACCGTTAATTGTTGCTATGCACTCATTTACACCCTTTGCCATAACAAGATTTTCAATGTCATTTTCACGCTTGATATTCTCTGACATCGTTGTGAAACGGTCAAGTGCCGCCTGTTTTTCCGCCAACGAAAAAGACGTATCCGCACTCACCAGTTCATAATTTTCCGCAATTGCATCGCGTGCCTGCTGACGCTCAAGACGTGCTGATGAAAAATAATCAACCGTATCGTCATCTTCGTTGTCGTTTACGTCGGACACGTTTGAGCCATTGACGTATTGCGCATCACCAAGATTTTTTGACGCTTCATCGGACTGTGCACTCTCAATTCCCGGACTCAACTGCCAATTCACAAACAACGCCGCGCCGAGAATCACCACCAAAACCGAAAGCAATATTTTTCTTCTGCCAATAATCACAAGTCATTCCTCCTATGTCATTTTCTGCACACTGATTTTTGTTGAAGATATGTCAAACGCGGATGAAACCGCATTGATTATATTCATCTTTACTTTTGAGTTGCCTCCCCCTTCACAGACTATTATAATCCCCCGCACTTTCGGCTGAATTTCCTTGATGACAAGTGCTTGCTTACCGTTTGAAGAAGTGCCGAGAATCACGTAATTTACCGACTCATCGCGACTTTCACCTTTATCACTGCTCTGTTGCGATGACTCCTGCTCAGTTGCGTAAATTGTCTCAATTCCGCAATCCATCGTTATCATCACACTACACTTTCCCGCACCGTCAATTTCTGACAATATATCACCAAGTTCTTTTTCAAGAGCTTTTGTATATTCTTCTACCCCGACATTTATGCTGACACTTTCCTGAGCGGGTCCGGAATCATCACCCGTAAGCCCTGAAAAAAGCAAAAGCACAACGCCGACAACACCGGCTATCATTATCAATTTCAGCCTTTTGTCACCTTTGAAATGCTTTTTTATTTTGTCTTTCAGCGTTTCTTTTTCTTCAACTTTTTTCATTTCATTTTCCTCCGACATAAACGTTCACCTGACAATCAGTACTTTCGTCCAGCCTTGCACTAAACTCTTGATATTTTGACGAATACGCCTGATCTATCACTACATCGATATTAGTAATTACTATGCAGTCATTGTCATCAATATCCGTTTTTACAAATATTTCACAGTCATCTATTCCGATTTTTCTTGCGGTATTCTCAACAAATATCTTTATCTGATTTACCGATTGCTCCAAAACGATTTCACCGATTTGCTCAGCGTTGTCAAGATAGGTGTCGGGATAGGTGTAACCGTCAACAGCGCCGTCTGCAACACCATCAAGAAGTCCGAGCGGATAGACTAAAACCGTTATAAAAAATACGCTCAACACCACTTTGAAAATGCGTTGTGTATTCCCTGATGGTGACAAAAAGTGTACAACCGTACCCGCAAGTGCAGCCATACAGATACTGATTGCCCAGCCTTTTATTGCATCCATTTCATCCACCCCTTGCCATAAGAATTACCGAAATTGAAATCACAAGAAGAAACGTTGAGAAAATAAGCACCGCAAGCAACAGCGAGAGCGTTGCGGAAATTGCTTTCACGACGGAAACAACACTGCCAACATTGAGCATTTCACCGATGTTTTTACTTACAAACAACACAAATTGCCACGCGAGCAAATTGACAACAACGGGAGCATAAATGAGAAGTATTCCCATCATTCCGAATGCACCGACAGAACTTTTCACAAGACCAAGACACACGCGGACAGTTGCCATTGCTTCACCCATTGCACCACCCACAACGGGGATAAAATTGCCAAGCAGAAAACGCGAGGCTTTTGTGCCGACAGTGTCCGCAGCAGTTGTAACAAAGCCTTTCATACAGATAAGCCCGACAAAGACGGTTGACATAAATCCCATTACAACCGTTACACACCGTTTTGCAAAAGAAATCACGTTATCAATCTTCATACCGACAGAAAACGAGCCGACAAGTGAAAGCCCCAGAAATCCTGACACCAAGGGCAGAATAATGTTTTTTGAAATATATGTAATCACCTGTGCAAGTGAAAAGACCATACCGTTGAATGTGAGTGCTGTCAGCGGTTTTCCCGCAGCCATAATCACCGCGACAAAAATCGGAATAAACATTGTCATAAAACTTGAACTGAGCGCCACTGCACCCGCAACTTCTGAAATGCAGTTTCCGACCGGCACAATTATAGTCACACCGATTACAAAGCCTGAAACAAGGTTGAAAATCTGTGATGATTTCTTCTCCTGCAACGAATCAGTAAAACTCTGAATCACTGTCGACACAATCATTATCCCGACAACTACCGCAAGAATTCCAAGCGGTAATTTAAGATTTGTTCTGAACAGGGAAAGAAAAAGATTAAGCACTGTTGACGGTGAAACATCCACTATCTTTTCATAGTCCACCGAGTCAATTCCAAGCCTTTCAAAAAGTTCTTTCGTTTCCTGCGACAAAGATGAAAACAACTCATCAACACCAAGCGACTCCATTTGCTCAGAAACATAGTCATCGGTTTCCGCACCAAATGCGCAGAATGAAAAAGTAAAAAGCATAACAGCAGATAAAATAACCGCCAACAAAATCCTTTTCATCTGACGACCTGACCTTTCAAAATTATCCGTTTATAAGTTCAATTGAAACTTGTGCAATTGAGGTGAGCATTGGTAGTGCAACACCCAGAATCACTATTTTTCCCGCAAGTTCAGTTTTGGTTGCGAGCGCACTTTCCCCCGCATCCCTGCACATATCTGCGGCAATCTGCGTTAAGATACATATACCAAGAGTTTTGAAAACGATTGATATATAACTGCTTTCAACGCCTGTGCCATCAAGCATTATTTTAAGAGTATCAAGACTGCGGCTGAACAAATCACTGAGCATCGCCCAGATTATCACCGCCGCTCCAAGAGAAACAAAAGCAGAATACTCCGCTCTGTAATGACGAACAATAAGTGACAGAAACAACGCAACAATCACAACTGAAACAACTTTAACTATCAGCATATCAAAGCCCGAACAAATCCTTTATTGTATTTATAAGTCCACCCATCTGCGGTATGAGCATCAGAAGCACAACAACAATACCCGCAAGAGTTGTCATCAACGCTTGTTCATCCCTGCCCGACTTTGCAAGAAGCAGATTTATTACCGCAACGATAAGCCCTATCCCTGCGATTTTCAGAATCAGATCTACATCCATTGATTTTCACCTCAAATTAAAATTATCACTATTGCAACGCCACAGATAATGCCGAGTTTTGAATATAATGAGGCATGACTTTTTGCCTTGGCCCGCGCCTGATGAATCTTTTCAACCACCATTTCCTCATACATTCCGCAAAGATTGAGTTGGCCGTCACGGTCAGTTGTGCCGAGAGAGTTGCCGAAAGAAAGTATCAACCGCAAATCATCACCCTCAAGTTCAGCCGGCTTTGTTTTCTGTACGGATTTACTCCAGCTTTCATCAAACGGATTGCCGTTATCAAGAAGCATCAGACAATCGTTCAGAAAAAATAAATCGGACAATTCCTGACGCCCGGAAGCATTTTTAAGCATTTCATACGTTGGCATATTCACATATTCAATCTCCGTCTGCATCAGTTTCAGCATCAGGCGAAATTTTTCAAGCGTTCTGACACGCTCTTTGATTCTCATTGAAAACATTCTGCCCGCGAGTGCGAACGCTGCCATCAGCAAAGCAAGTCCCAGATACCTCATTACGCAAGTCCTCCGTTTTATAGATTTCCTTGATAACACAAGGTTTTGTGCCATCATCAAGGATTATTGCAGAATCAAAAATTCCTGTTTCAACAAGTTTTATAAATTGCGTTTTTTTAATAAGTTGTGCCTTTGACAACGCATGTATGGTAACAACAAAACTCACACCCGAATTAAACCCTTGCGCGATTGCTTCAACCTCCGCATTTGTACCGATTTCATC
>JAZQTF010000012.1:0-2980 GCA_045630445.1 Acutalibacteraceae bacterium | reverse complement strand
TTTGATGCTCGTTCAAGCACAACCGGTGCTTATATGAATGACTATTATAACTACGCTGTAGAGGTTGAAATTCCGCTTCAGTTCCTTGATATTACAACAACTACAAGCGGCAGCAACGTTACAGTTACAGTTACAACATCTGCTGCAAACATCAACGCAGTAAAAGTTGTCCTCGCATCCAACACATACTCAACAGTTGTTCAGGCAACAACTTACACCGTTGATGCTAACGGAAATTACCGCTGGACTCTTACATTCACCGCTCCTTCCAAAACAACAGAGTATAGAATTTATGCAAGAAACAAGTCAACAAATGCTTACATAACTTCTTCTTACACAAGTTTTACAGTTAACGTAGCAATTCCGCTCAGTTTTGTTGACGTAACAACCACAACAACTGACAGCAATGTTACAATCACAGTTACAACTTCTGCCGCAGAAATCAATGCAGTAAAAGTTGTCCTCGCATCCAATACATCTTCAACTGTTGCACAGGCAACTTCCTACACAGTTGATGCTAACGGCAACTACCGCTGGACTCTCACTTTCGCACTTCCTGCTGAAACAACTCAGTACAGAATTTACGCAAGGGATAAGGCGACAAATACTTACATCACTTCTCCTTACGCTTCCTGCACAATTGAGATTGCTCAGCCCGAGCCTGAGCCGGAGCCGATTATCAAGAGCGTAAGCCACACAATTGCTGATGGCAAGATAACATTGACTGTTATCACACGTCCTGCTGCAATCAACCGTGTCAAGGTTATGAAGTCTGATGACCTTGTAAATTACGTAAAACTTATCTCCACCTATACAGTAAATGCTGATGGTGATTACGTATGGGTGACAAGTTTCACCGCTCCTGTTGCTGATATTGAGTATGCTCTCGATGTTCGTTCATCTGAAACTTCAAAGTATCTTGAAGCGTATGCTTATTATCAGGTTGACATTCAGGAAATTGCAGCAGAAATTGAGTCAGTTTCCCACGTAGTAAGCGGCACAACCGTTACTTTCACAGTAACAACTTCTCAGGGTGTTTCCGCAATCAAACTTATGAATGGCAGCACTCTTGGTCTTATCTCCCTGACATCCAGTTACACAACCGCTGATGGCAAGCGTGTATGGACTTTGTCAACAACTGCGCCTGCAGAAACAACAAAGTACGCGTTTGACGTGCTTGATGTTGCAACAGGATCATATACAAAGAATTATTTCTACTACAACGTTGAGATATTTGATGAGCCTGCTGATGATTCTTTCTACAAGTCAATCACTCACAAGATTGAGGGCGGAAAGATTATCTTCACAGTAGTCACAGCACCCGCAGAAATCAACAGAATCAAGGTTTCTGCAACTGCTAACATCGCAAAAAGCCTTGGCGTATGCGACGTTTACACCGTTGACAGTGACGGCAACTACATATGGACAGTTAAGGCAAATGCTCCCACAGTAAAAACTTCTTACAGTTTCGATGCTCGTTCTTCCACAACAAGCAAGTATCTTAAAGATTACTTTGAATACGTTGCTGATATTACCGCAACTCCCGAGCCGGATCCCACTCCGACTCCTGATACACACGCAATCTTCAAGGGTATGACTTACAAAATTTCCAGTGGCAAAGTTATACTCAGCGTTGTTACAGCAGCGGGCGATTATAACAGAGTCAAGGTTTCCGCATCAGATGCACTTTCAGGTTACCTTGATTATGTCAACACTTACACAGTAAACGCTGACGGCAACTATGTATGGACTCTTGAAATTGATGCTCCCGCAACAAAGACAGAGTACGCTTTTGACGTAAGAATTGCTTCAACTAACAAGTACAGCAAGGATTATTATTACGCAAGCGTTGACCCGTCAACCGTAACTCCTGAAGTTGAAACAAAGACCGTGTTCAAATCAGCATCAAGCCAGGTCAAGGACGGCAAACTTACTTTGACAATCGTAACCTCTGCCGCTGATATCAACAGAGTAAAGGTAATGCTCACAAGTGACCAGGGCTCTTATGTAAAACTTGTTGATAAGTACACAGTTGATGCAAATGGTAACTACGTATGGACAACTACTATTACCGCTCCGACAGAATCAACTTCATACACATTTGACGTTCGTTCTTCCGTAACGAATAAGTATCTCAAAGATTTGTACGAATACACTGCTGAAATCGGTGGCTCACAGCCCGACCAGGGTGCTCACGCAATCTTCAAGTCTGCAACTTATACCATTTCTGATGGCAAAGTTACAGTAACAGTTGTAACTCCCGCAGGAGATTATAACCGTGTTAAGATTTCGTTGCCGAGCAATATTGGCAGTTACGTCAAGTATGTTGATAAGTACACAGTAAACGCTGATGGCGACTATGTATGGACTCTTACATTTGATGCTCCTGCAACTGCAACAGAGTACGCACTTGACGTTCGTGTGAAGAGCACAAGCAAGTATGTGAAGGATTATTATTACTTCACAATTGACCCCGCAAACACAGAACCTTCTGTTCCTGAAACTCATCCGATTTTCAAATCAACATCCTACACTATTGCTGATGGTAAGGTTACAGTAACAGTTGTAACTCCCGCAGGGGATTATAACCGCGTTAAGATTTCATTGCCGAGCAATATTGGCAGTTACGTCAAGTATGTTGATAAGTACACAGTAAACGCTGATGGCGACTATGTATGGACTCTTACCTTTGACGTTCCTGCAACTGCAACAGAGTATGCACTTGACGTCCGTGTAAAGAGCACAAGCAAGTACGTAAAGGATTATTATTACTTTACAATTGATCCCGCTGGTGCTGCACCTTCCGTTCCGGAAAGCACAACGGTATTTGTGTCTGCATCGAGCGCTGTTTCAGCCAGCAAACTCACACTTAAAATCGTTACCAAACCTGCTGAAATCAACAGAATCAAGGTAATGCTTACAAGTGACCAGAGTTCTTACGTAAAACTTGTTGATAAATACACAGTTGACGCAAACGGTA
>JAZQTF010000011.1:0-3068 GCA_045630445.1 Acutalibacteraceae bacterium | reverse complement strand
TTTTATACCCAATCTATGCTATAATTACCCAAAACATTTCAGAATGAGGCATTTATGATTATAAGAAAAACAAACGAATCCGATCTTATTCATATCGGTGAGATTTATGAAAACGCAAAACGCTTTATGCGTGAAAGTGGAAATGTTAATCAGTGGAATGACGGCACTCCGAATGTTGACACCGCACGTGAAGATATGGAGCGTGGCGTCGGTTACGTTGTGGAGGAGGACGGTAAGATTCTTGCAGTCTTTATGTTTGCGCTTGGTGATGACCCGACCTATGCAAAGATTTATGACGGCGCGTGGCTTTCCGATGAGCCTTACGGAGTGATCCATCGCATCGCGGTCGCACAGCAGGGACGCGGAATGATTGAGTTTTGCATAAATCATTGTTATTCAATATGTAACAATCTGCGAATTGATACCCATCGCGACAACGCGCCAATGCGTCACGCACTTGAAAAACGCGGGTTTAAGTATTGCGGAATAATCTATCTTGAAAACGGCGATGAACGCCTTGCTTATCATAAGATAGATTAAAATAAAGCCGCACGTTATAAAGTTAAAAAACGGTTTGTCTGATACGGCTAAGTGATTTATTCACCCAACCGGTTACAGCAAACCGTCTTAATTTTTACTCAAAACTTTCTCCCTCTGTTGAAATTTCCGCTGCTTTCTTTATCAATTCCGGCACAGTTGCGTTCTGATGAGTTGCCATCCATTCCATGAACTGATCCTGTTCTTCTGGTTTCCTCAACGCTAACATTATCCCTATTATTTGCATATTGGGCACTTTCCGTTTTGACAACTGTTTCAGCATCTTCTCCTCCCAAGCTGGTATCATTATTTTTCAACCTCCTTTTATAATCATTGATGAGATTAGAGTTTTTATCATTTATTTTAATCTTCTTAATTATTCGGTAATCCATCATCGAATAATTTTCATAAAAATAATCTTCGCCGTAAGAACACCACTCACTAGGTAAAGACTCGTTATTTTCACGCATATACCTACGCATTTGGTCTTGCCTTAAGTGACTTGTTCACCCAACCGGTTACAGCAAACCGTTTTAATTTTTACTCAAAACTTTCTCCCTCCGTCGAGATTTCCGCTGCTTTCTTTATCAATTCCGGAACTGTTGCTTCTCGATGAGCTGCCATCCAGTTGATGAACTTCCTGCGTTTGTTATCATCCTGCAATTCTATTATGATTTCACTGATTGTTTCGTTTGGTACATTTCTTTCAATCAGTTTGCTTAAAAGTTTTGAATCAACCAATATGTTCAGTTGCTCTGTGGTGTTTGAATGTCTTTTAATTATCGGCTGAAGCATTTTTACCATTTCTTTTGGTGTCTGTGCTGCTGGTATCATTTCCATAATTTCTTTCAGTGTTTCCTCTTGGTTCGGGGAGTCCTCGATTGCTCCGATTGCCGTTTCAATCACACTGATTGGAAAAGTTCTTTTTTCCATTGCGTCTATGAGTGGCTGATAATTCATCCGACATTACCTCCGTTTGTATCATGTTTGCCATTTAATGCGAATCTCTTGGAGTGTATCTGATCCCATTGTCCCCCTTGTATGGTTTCTTGTGGTCCACCTTCCGAGTTAAAATTTCCTTGGGAATTCCATTCGGAAACGCTTTGCAGGTTATTGTTCCTCTGTTGTGATATTTGCAAGAGTTGCATATTGGATTGCTTGTCCGTGGAATGCTGTTCCTGTCTTCCGCTATAATCCCTTGCAAAGCCTGCAATATGTCGGTGTTATTCATAATTTACCCCTTTCTTACATCACCTCGTCCGTCAGCGGACAGACACTTGATTTTTTACGGATTATGCGATAATATACTGTTGGATACAGAAATGATGTACGGATCCACCGCAGCTTTGAGGCTGCGACCCGTAGTTGTAGTTTCTGTATCTTTTATTTTTGATGATAAAAGATACAGTTCCTTTATTGATCCAAATGTTCTCCCTCCGTTGAGATTTCGCTCACCTGTTTCAGTATTTCCGGAATGGTCGCTTGAGGATGGTTTACCATCCAAAAAATCATTTTTTTCGCTTCCTCTTCTTTCTTCAGCAATAAAATCAATGGAGGAATCATGTCCACATCTATTCCAAATAAGAGTAATCCATTCATCAATAGTTCTTGCGTTTCTGTAATTTCCATTTGCGATACCTCTTTTTTATAAACTTGATAGATTTTTATTTCCAGAAAGATTTTTTCGTATTGTATTATTGATTGTATCATCATCAACATTCGTTTGCAATATGCCTGAATATCAAAGTCCATTTTATAGTACATAATCCGATGGTTTTGAATAAACTTCCTCTTTTGTCAAACACTTTATATAAAACATCAGGGGGGATTTTATGTGTACCGCAGTAACTTTCAGTACAAAGGATTTCTATTTCGGCAGAACACTTGATTACGATTTTTCTTATGATGAAAACATTGTGATAACACCCCGCAATTATCCGTTTGAATTCCGCAACGGCAAACGGGTTGACACTCATTACACGTTGATTGGTATGGCGTATGTTGTGAATGACTATCCGCTTTATTATGATGCGATGAATGAAAAAGGACTTTGTGCGGCAGGGCTCAATTTTGTCGGCAATGCTTATTATCACGAATGGATGCAAGGTAAAGAAAATGTTGCAAGTTTTGAACTTATTCCGTGGATTTTATCTCAATGTGATACAGTGCGTCATGCAAGGGAAATGCTCCGGAATATCAACATTACTCCGAAGAGTTTCAGTGCTGATTTGCAACCATCACAACTGCACTGGATGTTTGCCGACAAGGATGAAACAATTGTTGTTGAATCGGTAAATGACGGGCTTAAAATTTACGATAACCCTGTCGGAGTGCTGACAAATAATCCACCGTTTAATGAGCAGATGTTCAATCTCAATAACTATATGGCCTTGTCCGCTGATGAGCCAAAAAATACTTTTTCTGCCCGTCTGCCATTACACGCATATAGCAGGGGAATGGGCGCACTCGGTCTGCCCGGTGATTTATCCTCGGAGTCGCGGTTTGTCAGGGCGGGGTTTGTTAAACTCAAT
>JAZQTF010000010.1:0-12703 GCA_045630445.1 Acutalibacteraceae bacterium | reverse complement strand
CTTGCCCTCATAACGTGACGGCTGGACGTAAATGTCAGCCTGCTTGACGTAAGGATACACGTTTATCTTTTTGCCGAGCAGAATGAATTTGTCTGAAACACCAAGCTGTGCCGCTTTGTTTCTTATCATTTCTTCATCAGTGCCATAACCGATTACAAACCATTTGACGTTATAGCCATCGTCAAGAATTTTCTTGCACACCTGGGCAGCAACGTCAAACGCTTTCTGATAAGTCAATCTGCCAACACTGATAAGGGAAACCTCACCCTCATCAACGCTCATATCACTTGTGTCAATATTTTCATCGGACTGAGCGCGGACAAATTCCGGAGAAAGAAGGTTTTCAATGAAGGTTGTTTTAGATTCAAGAGACGGAAAAACCTGACAGAGCATCTTGCACACATCATCGGAAACGCCGACAATCTTGTCAAACATATTCCAGATTTTTTCATCACCGGCAGCATCGTAATAAGCCTTTGTGTAATCAGAATGAATCCACGCAAACTTTTTCTTTGCCTTTACTTTCTTTGCAACAAAATGGTGCGGCCACATAAAGCTGATTGCAACATCATACTCACCATCAAGGGCGGGCATTGAGTCAATTGTGTAATCCCAGCATTTCTGCGCCTGACAAAACTCAGGAGTTTTGCCCTCGGGAATACCGCTTTTGAGCATCTTATTTGCGTAAAGCTTTGCACGTAGCCTTTTAAAAGCAAGGAGAGGATAACCCGCCTTTGCAATTGACGAAATTCCTTTGCGGAAGGTAGCATACTTGGGAATTTCAGGCAAAAGCCTGTAACCGTTGTCGGGAAGGAATTTCATAAATTCGCCCGTATGGCTGTAAAGCATAAGGTCAACGTCATATTTTGAATAATCAAAATGCTCAAGAAGTCCGAGAAGGCTTCTTTCAATTCCGCCTACTTCAAGGTCAAACGACGCTATAAGCACTCTTTTCTTTTCCATTTTTGACTTCCTCCGTAAATAAATCAATAGTTAATTCCGAGTGTTTTACTGTAATAGTCAATGCCTCTGTACTCATATAAGTGATAAGCCATAAAGAATAGCATAACAAACACAATACCGATTACACGGTCTTTTTTTTCAAAACACGCGATAACGAGCATCGGCACGAGCATTGCAACGTACAAATCGGTAAAAATACAAAGTCTTGCAAATACCCACGAGTTTGTTGCCGCAAAAAGCATTACCGTATGCACTACAAGAACGTTTACAAGCACATCACTTTGCGGATAAGCCATTCTGAGTTTTTCTCTGTTTATATACGCAAATACGCATATTACCAGCATAACAAGTGGACGTGCGATGTTTGCGGTGCTTACGCTTGACTCATACTGGCCATATTTACTTTCACCAAGAATTGCGAATATCGCCTCAGTTGCAGACGGAAAAAGTAAAAGTGCACTAACAACGAGACAAGTTGCAATCGTCATAATGGGTTGCCATGCAGGACGATGGCAATAAAAATAAATCGGAATCATTATAACTGACGTCGGGTGGAAGAAAAACGCTATTGCAACAAGAAAAAAGAACCAGAACCATCGTTTCTCCATAAAAAATCTATATCCGAGAAATATGATTGCGCTTGCGATACACTGACGCATCGCGTTCATTGTCAGAAGATATGAGCCCAGCGTCAGATACATAAATAATGTCATATCAAAACGCTCGCTGTACTTATAGAAAGTCCAGACGGTAAAACCGATAGTAGCAATTGAGAACAAAATCAAGAACCATGACGGGTTTGCATTTGTCCACGATTTAATTGCTGCTGCCAAGCCCCAGAAAGCCGCACTTTCATCCGCATAGTTCCAGCCATTTTTGAAGCCTTCGGGCAGGAAGTCATTATACATATAAACGTAACTTCCCGTATCCTGATATGAAAAGCCTCTATGACCCACGATAGCTATAAGAAACACCGTTATTATGATAACTATAATAGCGTTTGGCAGCTTGACAACCCTGAATCCACGGCCGCCATCGAGTTGAACGCGCTTGTATGTAGGCACTCTCATTGCTAAAAAAGCAAACACTGTTACTGCAATAACAAAAATTGCAAGATATAAAATCATCAACGCGCCCCACTCCTTTCTGAATTAAAAATATTTTTCTGAATAAGCAATTATTTTAAGAATTCCTTGTACCACTCAATTGTCAGTTCAAGACCCTCATTGATATCATAATCAGGGTCATAGCCAACAAGTCTTCTTGCCTTGTCAATATTTGCAAGAGAATGGGGAATATCTCCCGCTCTGGACGGACCATAGACGGGTTTTATGTCCTTGCCAAGCAACGCACACAATTTGTCATAAAGCTGATTGAGCGAAGTGTTTTCACCAAAAGCGACGTTGTACGCTTCACCGCAAGCCTCTTTGGGTGCAAGGCATGATTTGAGATTCATCTCAATTACGTTTTCAATATAAGTAAAATCTCTTGTCTGACTGCCATCACCGTTGATTACGGGCGGAGTGTCATTGAGAAGATTCTTTACAAAAATCGGAATAACTGCAGCATAGGTTGAGTGCGGGTCCTGACGTCTGCCGAAAACGTTGAAGTAACGCAGACCGACTGTTTCAAGGCCAAACACGCGGTAATACAAATCCGCATACTCCTCGTCCATCTTCTTTGTAAGAGCGTAAGGAGAAATCGGACGGCCCTCCTGACCCTCCACTTTCGGAAGCACTGCACTGTCACCGTAAACAGAGGAAGAAGAAGCGTAAACAACACGCTTTACTCCCTGCTTCAATGCGGCGTCAAAAATATTCATTGTGCCGCTTACGTTGTTTGCATTATAAACAAGGGGCATCTTCATTGAACGGGGAACTGAGCCCCATGCAGCCTGATTGAGAACGTAATCGACGCCCTCACACGCATTAAGACATGTTTCAGCGTCTGTAATGTCACCCTCAATGAATGAGAAATTTTCATACTGACGCAACTGTTCAATGTTTTCTCTGCGGCCGTTTGAGAAATTATCAAGACCTCTCACCTTGTAGCCAAGATTAAGAATTGCTTCACACAAGTTTGAACCGATAAAACCAGCAGCACCGGTTACGAGAAACACTGTGCCGTCAGGAAACTTCAAATGTTTATATCCCATTTCTGAACACCCCTTTTAAAATTACAGTCTCCAGTAAGTAAGACCTGCCTGCTTTGCCTGTTCGGGATCAAGCAGACCCTTGACGTCAACGAGTACGTTGCAACCGTCATTGAGCATTGCTCTGTAATCAGCCATACTGTAAGCCTTGTACTCATCGTGAGCAACTGCAAGAACTACTGCATCAGCCTTGCCGATTGATTCAACAGTGCCGAAGCCGTACTCCTCCTCAACCTCTTTGCTTACTGCGTAGGGGTCAACAACACTTACGTTCACTTCGTACTCCATAAGTTCGTGAACGATGTCAGCAACCTTGGAGTTTCTTACATCGGGCACATTCTCCTTGAAAGTCACACCAAGGACAGCAACGTTTGAGCCTTTGATGTTTGTGCCGTCCTTAATCATAAGTTTAACAATATTTTCAGCAACGTATTTGCCCATACTGTCATTGATTCTTCTGCCCGCAAGGATTACTTCCGGCTGATAACCGAGAGCCTGAGCCTTGTATGTAAGATAGTACGGGTCAACACCGATACAGTGACCACCAACAAGTCCCGGACGGAAATCAAGGAAGTTCCACTTTGTGCCTGCCGCTTTGAGCACTTCGATTGTGTCAATGCCCATCATATTGAAAATCTTTGAAAGTTCATTTACGAAAGCAATGTTGATGTCACGCTGTGAGTTTTCAATAACCTTTGCTGCCTCTGCAACCTTGATTGAACTTGCTCTGTAAACGCCGGCCTGTACAGCAATCTCATAAACGCCTGCGATGATGTCAAGGCTTTCTGCATCCATACCTGAAACGATTTTTACTATTGTTTCAAAACGGTGCACCTTGTCACCGGGATTGATTCTTTCGGGAGAGTAACCGACTTTGAAGTCAACTCCGCATTTAAGACCTGACTCTCTTTCAAGAACGGGTACGCACTCCTCCTCAGTAACGCCGGGGTAAACTGTGGACTCATAAACTACGATTGCGCCCTCTTTGAGATTCTGACCTACAAACTTGCTTGCACCGATAACGGGGGTAAGGTCAGGATTGCGATGCTCATCAGTGGGAGTGGGCACAGCAACGATGATGAAGTCACCTCTCTTAATGTCCTTCGGGTCACAAGTAAATTCAATAGAACAATTTTTAACTGCCTCATCACCAACCTCGTTGGTAACGTCAATGCCGTTTTTATACATCTGAACTTTCTGCTCATTAACGTCAAAACCGATTACGTTAACGTGCTTCGAAAAAGACACTGCAAGGGGAAGACCAACATAACCGAGACCCACAACAACGATATTCTTTTCTTTTGCTCTGATTGCTTCAACCATAATTTTTTACCTCCGTTAATTCAATTCCATTGTGTCAAGGAATTTTTTATTTACACTTCGTACATCAAATTTTTCTCTGCATATTTCAAGACTCCGCTGAGCCATTCGCTCAACCTCGTCAGGATGCTCAATCATATAAATCATCTTTTCCGCCAGAGAGTCAGAATCTTTGACGGGGACTAAAAATCCGTTATCGCCGTCAACAACTGTTTCCCTGCATCCCGGAGCGTCGGTTGTGATAACCGCTCTGCGCATCGCTTCCGCTTCAAGCACTGTCCTCGGTGTGCCCTCACGATAGGACGGCAGCACATAAACTCTGCACCGCTCAATGTGCTCACGCACATCCTTTGACGAGCCGAGATAACGGATATTATCGGTAAGATACGGCTCAAGGTCACTTTCTTTGAGTGCACTTGGGTTTGTATCAATCGGGCCGACAACATCAAACTTTGCATCGGGATATTTCTGCGAAACTTTCTTTGCTGCTTCCAGAAACTCAATTACACCCTTATCACGCAGAATTCTGCCGATTATGAGGAAACGATTTTCCTGCGGAAGCGGTGTCGGGACAAAACGTTCAATATTTACACCCGAGCCGTTTGTTATAACGCATTTATCGGGAGTTGTTATCTTTAAATCAACAAACACTCCGAGGTCATCCTTATTCTGAAAGAAAACGTTCTTACACGCTTTTAGCGCCCTGCGATAGAGAAAAACTATCGGCATTCGCAGAAGCCTTGCTTTCAGCGACGGGTTTGTAAAGAAATAACCAAGCCCTGTCACCATTGAGTAAATGCGTTTTACTCCCGCTTTTTTTGCGGCAAGACTGCCGTATATTACGGGCTTTATGAGATAGGAAAGAACCAAATCCGGCTTTTGCTCCTTTATAAACGCTTTGACCCGTTTGAAGTAATCAAAGTCCGACAAAGGATTCATACCGTTACGGTTGAGCGTCAGCCGATACGGAGTTGCGCCCAGTGCCCTTATCTCATCATCGTAACCATCTTCGGGAGATGCGGTTATAACGGTGTGCCCCGCCTTGACCATCTCCTTTATCATATCACCGCGGAAATTCACGAGCGACTGACTGTACCCCGACAGAACAAGAATCTTCATTATATCACCCCTGAGGTTTTATACTCTTTTTTTAACCGTTGCAGGCACTCCCGCAACAAGGACAAAATCTTCAACATTATTCACAACAACAGCGCCTGCAGCGACCTGACTGCCCGAGCCGATATTGATATTGTTTGAAATTACTGCGCCTGAGCAAATCCATGTGCCTGCGCCGACTTTGACTGTACCGCTCAGGATTGCACCGGGAGAAATATGGACACCGTCACCGATTACGCAATCGTGGTCAATGCACACGCCTGTGTTGACAATTGCACCGACACCTATCTGCGCCTGCGCATTTATCACCGCACCCGGCATTACAAGAGTGCCGGCACCGACATTTGCAAAGCCGCTGACAACAGTCTTTGGATGGATAAGTGTTGCGATTGAGCAGCCTTTATCCATAAGTCTGCTTATAAGGTCAATACGCACGCGGTTGTTGCCGATTGCTACGAAAAACTCTGTGCTTTCACGGTCATAACCGTAAGCATCATTCACACTGCCCGCAACCGGAAAACCAAGCACCTGAGAAACCACGCGGTTATCATCAAGAAATTCAATATCCGTATATCCAACATTCAACGCACAATCACAGACAACTTTGCCGTGACCGCCCGCACCTATGATAACAAGTTTTTTCATTCTGTATCACCTGCCGCAACAGTTGTTGGCTGCTCTTCCGCTTTGGGTGTGCCTCTGAAAGGCTCCATTGTGTTGTCCTCGGAAGAATTGATGCCAACTCTCAAAAGAACATTTTTAAGGGTTGTGAAGAAAATCTTCACATCAAGGCCAAAACTCATATTGTCAACGTAGTAAACATCAAGTTCAAACTTTTCTTCCCAGCTGATTGAATTTCTACCATTGATTTGTGCCCAGCCTGAAATGCCGGGAAGCACCTCATGGCGACGCATCTGCTCGGGAGTGTAAAGTTCAAGGTAAGACTTTACAAGAGGTCTCGGTCCGATGAAACTCATCTTACCCGAAAGGATATCGAAAAACTGCGGCAACTCATCAAGGCTTGTTTTGCGGAGAAAATTGCCGAGTTTGCTTATTCTTTCCATATCTGAAAGCTGGCGTCCGTCACGCTCGGTTATTGTGCTCATTGTGCGGAATTTATGTAAGAGAAAAATCTTGCCATCCTTACCCGGTCTCTCCTGTCTGAAGAAAATCGGGCCGTCACGCTGAATAAGAATCAAGAGTGCAACAATAAGCATCACCGGTGACAAAACGATGATGAAAATCAGCGCCATTATAAAATCCATAACTCTCTTTACGTACTTATACACGAAAGCCATCCTCCTAAAAATATACAGACTATCCCACTATTTTGTATATTATACTAATAAACGCACGAATAGTCAATATCTATATGCTTCTATTTTGGAATTTATAATCAAAGTATTGTTTATTTTAAAATCTGTGATATAATCTTATAGGCTGAACCCCGAAACACGATTTATTTTATGAAACGAGGCGAACAAAAAAATGGATATTTCATTGATTATTGCAAATGAATTCAAAATAAAAAGCTGGCAGGTGGAAAACACCATCGCCCTCATTGACGAAGGTAACACAATCCCCTTCATTGCACGTTATCGTAAGGAGGCTCACGGCTCACTTGACGACCAGGTGCTCAGAGAGATTGCGGACAGGCTCACCTATCTGCGAAACCTTGAAAAACGCCGTCAGGAAATCTACTCCTCAATTGAGTCACAGGAGAAGATGACGGATGAAATTGCACAGGCGCTTGAAAAAGCAACAACCCTTGCTGAACTTGAGGACATTTACCGTCCGTACAAGCCGAAGCGTCGCACAAGGGCATCAATCGCAAAAGAAAAAGGACTTGAACCCCTTGCGCTTGAAATTTACGAGCAGAACGCAGACTCCGACACTCCCGAAGTGCTTGCGGAAAAATACATCAATCCCGACCTTCAGGTTGAAACCGTGCAGGATGCATTAAGCGGTGCACTTGATATAATTGCAGAAATGATTTCTGACAACGCAAACATCCGCAGACGATTGAAAAATCTTTTCACAGTTGTTGGTGAGGTTACTTCCGCTGCGGCAAAGGAAGAGGACAGCGTCTACTCAAACTACTACAACTATTCCGAAAGCGTTGCAAAGATCACCGGTCACAGAATTCTTGCTATTGACCGCGGTGAGAGAGAAGGTTTCCTCAAAGTCAGCGTTAAACTTGACATTGTCAAAGCGATGAACGTAATTGCAAGTGAAACCCTGCTTGACAACGGCTCACTCTGCACTCAGGCGGTAAGAGATGCGGGTGCGGACGCATACGACAGACTCATCTACCCCTCCGTTGAAAATGAAATCAGAAACTGGCTGACCGAAAACGCTTGTCACAGCGCAATCAAAGTCTTTTCAACAAACCTTCGTCAACTCCTTCTCCAGCCCCCTGTCAAGGGCAGAGTCACTCTCGGTCTTGACCCCGGTTACAGAACGGGTTGTAAGGTTGCGGTTGTTGATGAAACAGGTCTTGTGCTTGACACAGGCGTTATCTATCCCGTGCCTCCGCACAACAAAAAGGAAGAAGCAAAGAAAATTGTATCATCACTTATCAGAAAGCATAAAGTTGAAGTTATTGCAATCGGTAACGGCACCGCTTCAAAGGAAACAGAAATCTTTGCTTGTGAACTTATCAAAGAACTTGGCGCAGACGTAAAATACATGATGGTAAGCGAAGCGGGTGCATCCGTTTACTCAGCTTCAAAACTTGCCGCTGAAGAATTCCCCGAATATGATGTTTCTCTCAGAAGTGCGGTTTCAATCGCAAGACGTCTGCAGGACCCGCTTGCAGAACTTGTAAAGATTGACCCCAAAGCAATCGGCGTTGGTCAGTACCAGCACGATATGCCCAAAAATGAACTTGACAGTGCGCTTGACGGTGTTGTTGAGGACTGCGTAAACAGCGTTGGTGTTGACCTTAACACCGCATCCCCCGCCCTGCTTTCAAGAGTTGCAGGCATCAATTCAGGCGTTGCAAAAAATATTGTTAAATTCCGTGAGGAAAACGGTGCATTCTCATCAAGAGCGCAGATTAAAAAAGTGCCGAAACTTGGCCCGAAAGCATTTGAGCAATGCGCAGGATTTTTGAGAATTGCCGAAAGCAAGAACGTGCTTGACAACACAAGCGTGCATCCTGAATCCTACGAAGCGGCACTCAACCTGCTGACACTTTGCGGATACACTGTGGCAGACGTTAAAGCAAAGAAAGTTGATGAACTCGCTCAGAGAGTTGAACAACTCGGCGCTGAAAATGTTGCGCAGAGAATCAACGTCGGTGTGCCCACATTGACGGATATTATTGAGGCGTTACTCAAGCCGGGCAGAGATCCCCGTGACGAGTTGCCACAACCTGTTCTCCGCAGTGACATCCTTGACATCAAGGATTTGCGTGACGGAATGGAACTGACGGGAACAGTCAGAAACGTTGTTGACTTTGGCGCATTCATTGACATCGGCGTGCATCAGGACGGACTTGTTCATCTCTCACAGATCACCAACAGATTCATCAAGCACCCGAGCGAAGTGCTTAAAGTCGGTGACATTGTGAAAGTGTGGATTTTAAGTGTTGACACCGCCAAAAACAGAATCTCACTGACAATGAGACAACCCGCTCAGGCAAAGCAGGCATAATCAACACAGTGATAATTAAACACAAAAACGACACGAACAGATGTCCGTGTCGTTTTTTCTTATGTAGAAATATAATCCTGCAACATCTGACCGAGTGCTTTGCCGAAAAGTGTGCCTGAATAGACCGCTTCGTCAAGGGTGTTGCCGTGTGTGCCGACCTCCACAAGCAGAGAATTCGGCGTCACATCCATATTGTATTTACGATAACAATGGAATACCGGACGCATAACGCCCGAATATAATTCATTCATTTTATTCTGTATCTGCACGGCAAAACTGAGATTGTTTTCCCAGTCAGGAAAATCAGTGATTGTGCTGCCCTCTCTGCCCGCAATCAGCATTATCTGTGCCGCTTTTTTACCATCAACTTCAGCAACGGGCTTTATAATTGTCTGCTCTTTGTTTGTTGTCAGCGCGTCACGATGCACATCAAGAGTTATAACAATTGACGGATACTGCTGAAGATATTTTTCAACCTGTGCACGCGAGCGTTGATAAGAGCCGTTGTAAGAAGTGTCATAGATCGTTTTATCGTGGATTACATTTATTCCCGCCGCTCTCAATTCCTGTGCAATCGCTTCCCCTACACGCACCATATTCTGTCCGCAATCATCAGAGCGTGAAGAAAAATCGGACGGATACCAGCCAACGTCAAGCATCACGTAACTTTCACTTGTGTGGGTGTGATAGATAAGCACTGCGGGCTGCTGTGAGTCAACACTGAGGGTCGGCTTTGCGGTATAAAGCGTTTCAAGGTCAAGGGTTTTGCCCGTTGTATTCATCACCCACAAATCCTTGTAACCAGTGTAGGCACTGCCGCTTGTGTAATTCTGCTCAATGATTGAGCCGCCTTTTTGCACGTTACTGACGCTCATCTGGGCAACGCTGATAAGTTGCGCGATATCATCAGGCACACTGTAACCTTCCTGCTCATCAGTTTTCAGGAGCATATCTGAAACATTCGGGATGCTGACATTCAGGTCAACTGTAACCGTTTGCTCTTTTCTGAGTCCTGACGGCATACCAAGCACCGCTGACAGAAAACCGAGTTTTTGTGCGGCAGGCTCAAAGGCAAAAATCATCGTTGCAAACAACGCAAGACACAAAACAATTACTCCTGTTTTTGCAAGAATCATCAGCCATTTTTTCTTCCATTCTTTTAATATTTCTTCGCTCATACTGTGCCTCCTTTTTAATTTCACACAGTAAATAATATTGCAACGCAGATTGATTTATTACATAAAATTTTTCAGTGACAAAAAGAAAAAAGAATCAGGTTTGCAAGTGCGGTGTTTTTAATTCCTGAAACAAATCATTTTCGTTCTTTTTACCAAGTTTTGAGGGTTTTTGACATTAAATTTATTTCTATATGTTTTTTCAAAAAAAACTTGCATTTTGGAAAAGTTTGTGTTAGAATACTACCTTGTATGGAAGAACTCAAGGAGGTGTAACGATGCCGAATATTAAATCTGCAAAGAAGCGCGTAAATGTTATCGCAACAAAGACTCTTCGCAACAAGGTGCTCAACTCTGCACTCAAGACTGCAATCAAGAAGGCTTACGCTGCTATCGAGAACAATGCTGCTGACAAAGCAGAGGTTGTTGCTTACGCATGCAAGAAGATTGACCAGGCTGCAAGCAAAGGTCTCATCCACAAGAACTGCGCTGCAAGAAAGAAGTCCAACCTCACACGCAAACTCAACGCTGCTGCGTAATTGAAACACAAAATATTCTTTAATGAATAATACAAAAAGTAACGGTAACTCGTTGCTTTTTTTGTGTTGTCAGGGATAATCTATTTTTATTGTTTTTTATTGACTTTGCGGTAATACTATTGTATAATAAAACTGTCTTAACAGGATAATTATAAAACAATGGAGGTTTTTACTATGTCAAAACAGGTTCTTGCTATTATCGGCGCTATCGTTGGCGTAATTGCTATTGCAGGTATTGCTTACCTTGCTATTTCCAGATACTTGGAGAGAAAGAAACTTGAAGAGTATTACTACGACGATGAGGATTGCTTCTGCGATTGCGATGATCTTTATGATATCGATTGCGATTGCTGCGATGAGGACGCTGAATAATCCATTTTAACAACTGCCGCCCTGAGAGAAATCTCAGGGCGGTTTTTCTTTTAATCAACAATTTCAATATTATATTTTTCAAGCCAATAATTCATCTGCACAAAATAGGCAATTGTCTGCGCAGTTGACATCAGCTGACCGTACCAATTCTGTGAAGCACCCTCATCAATGAGTTTCTGCAACTTATCCTTTCTGACTATTTCAAGCAGTCTTGAATACGGATTGTCTATCACCTGCTGCAGAATATCTGAAACCGCTTTGTGATATGACGGATTGTGAGTTTTTGGATAAGGACTCTTTTTTCTCCAGAGTATTTCGTGGGGCAGATAATCTTTCATCGCTTCACGCAGAAGTCCTTTTTCATAACCCTTGTAATCTTTCATTTCCCACGGCACAGAATAAAGATACTCCGCAATACGATAATCGCAGAATGGCACACGCACTTCAAGCGCATTGTACATACTCATTCTGTCTTTGCGGTCAAGCAAAGTCTGCATAAACCAGTCAAGGTTGAGTTTCATCATCTCTTTCATACGCAACTCAACGGGACTTAACCCAACATTTTTTGAGGCACTTTGCACTGTTTCAAGGTAACGGGAATAGACATAATCCCCCGCATCAATCTTATTTGCGAATTCGTCACTAAGAAAACTGTACCTGAATGACGTTGACTGCGCCCACGGGAAACCATCAATCGCACGGATGTCCTTATCACGATACCAGGGGTAACCGCCGAAAATCTCATCCGAGCATTCGCCCGACAGTGCAACGGTTGAAAACTTTTTAATCTCATCGCAAAACAGAAGAAGCGACGAGTCAACATCCGCCATTCCGGGCAGGTCCCTTGCATCAACCGATTTGTAAAGTGCATTTACAAGTTCGGGCGTATCAATTGTTACAACGTGGTTTTCACAGTGCAGATAATCAGCCATCACGCCGACAAACTGACTGTCACTGTTGGGTTGGAATTTACTCTTTGTGAAGTATTTATCATTGTCACGATAATCAACTGTGAATGTGTGAAGCGTTTCTCCCCTGCTTTTGAAATAACGGCTGGCAACTGAGGAAATAATGCTTGAATCAAGTCCACCTGACAAAAATGTACAGACGGGCACATCGGACACAAGTTGCCGCTCAATTGCGTCCGTGACAAGAAAACGTACTTTTTCAACCGTCTGAGAGAAAGTGTCGGTATGCTCCTTGTCAACAAGTTGCCAGTATTTTTTCAGTTTGAGTCCATCCGCTGAATAGTAACCGCAACACGCGGGTGGCAACTCACAGATATTTTTGAATACTCCGCAACCCGAAGTCCTGCCGGGGCCAATCAGCATTATTTCCGCAACGGACGAAACATCAATCTGCGGTTTTACCTGCGGATGACAGAGCAGTGCTTTTATCTCCGAGCCGAA
>JAZQTF010000009.1:0-7840 GCA_045630445.1 Acutalibacteraceae bacterium | reverse complement strand
CAGCGTATCGGTATTGCCCGTTCCCTCGCTGTAAACCCCGACTTTATCGTTTGTGATGAACCCGTGTCTGCACTTGACGTGTCAATTCAGGCTCAGGTTATCAATATGTTTGATGAGTTGCAGGAGAAACTTGGTCTTACCTATTTATTTATTGCGCATGACTTGCTCGTTGTTCGTCATATAAGCAATCGTATTGCGGTAATGTACCTTGGAAAGATGGTTGAACTTGCTGAAACAAATGAGATTTACAACCATCCCTTGCATCCTTATTCAATTTCCCTTTTGTCCGCAGTGCCGGTCCCGGACCCGAAAATTGCGCGTGCTAATCAGCGCGTAATGTTGCAGGGTGATATTCCCAGTCCGCTCAATGCTCCCTCAGGCTGTCCTTTCCGCACACGTTGCGCTTACGCAACAGAGCAGTGTGCTCTGGAAATGCCTGAATTCAAAGAGGCGGCACCGGGTCATTTCGTGGCTTGTCATAATCTGGACAAAATCGGTTAATATCATTTGGTCTTTTGCATGTTCTCTCTGGTGCTTTGGGAGAATATCGCTTTGGATAAATTCTTTTTTTGAAAGGACGATTTAAGATGAAAAAAGTTTTAGCGTTTCTCTTGGTTTTCATCATGTTGTTCGCTTTGGCTGCTTGCGGTGACAAACCCGACACAACAGATGAGAAGAAGACTCCTCCGACACTTACTTACTTGTACAACGAAGGTGACGGACATAAGGCAATCGGTGAGTACCTCCAGGGCGCATTCGCAGCTGCAGGCATCAATCTTACACTCGAGTCACAGGAGTGGAACACATTCCTTAACACTCGTAAAGATGGCCAGTTCACAATCGCACGTAACGGTTGGTTGGGCGACTACAATGACCCGATCTCCTTCCTCGATATGTGGACATCCGCATCTGGTAACAACGACTGCCAGCTCGGTAAGGGCGCACACGCTACAGTTGCAATCTACAACCTCGATATGACAAAATGGGGTGGCGAGAATGTAACAAACGGCACATGGGCTCAGACATACGATGTAATCATCGCTATGATCAAGAAGGAAACAGACAACGCAAAGCGTCTTGAAATGATGCACGCTGCTGAGGACCTCCTCATGAGCACAGGTACAATCGTTCCCTTGTACTACTACACAGATCTCTACATGATCGACGATTCCGTTAAGGGCTTCTACTCCAGCCCCCTCGGATACAAGTACTTCTCTACAACAACTGTAGATGGTATGGATTACCTCAACATCTGCTTGGCTTCTGAACCGGATACAATTGACCCCGCTCTCAACTCTGCAGTTGACGGTGCTACATTGGTATCTCACTTGTTCTCTGGTCTTGCAAAGTGGGCTCAGGATGCAAACGGTAACCTCGTTATCGTTGCTGACTGCGCAGAAGAGTTGGTAGCTCCGGTAGTTAACGCTGACGGTTCTGTTACTTACACTTACACATTGCGTGAAGGCCTCAAATGGTCTGACGGTCAGGACCTCAAAGCAAGCGACTTCGAGTTCGCTTGGAAGCGTGCTTCCAGCGTAGAGCTTGGTGCTGACTACGGTTACATGTTTGACGTTGTTAAGGGTTACGGCACAGAAGAGGGTATTGATGTAACATCTGACGATGCTGCTCGTACAATCACTGTAACATTGCCCGTAAACGTTGCTTACTGGAACGAACTTCTCGCATTCCCGACCTACTTCCCGGTACGTGCTGACGTTGTTGCAAATGAGTCTTGGGCTACATCTCCCGAAACTTACATCTGTAACGGCGCTTACACAATCAGCGCTTGGGAGCATGACAGCATCATCACAATGAAGAAGAACGACAACTTCATCGATGCTGACAAGGTTACAATGCCCACTCTCAACTTCTACCTCTCTGATGACGCTAACAACATGTTGGCTAACTTCAAGAAGGGTGACTGGTTGATGATCGACGACGTTCCCACCAACGAAATCGCAGCTCTTAAGAAGGACTATCCGACAGAGTTCGTTATCGCTGGCCAGTTGGGCACATACTACGCTTGCTTCAACGTAAACGCTGACCTCGGTCTTGCAACTGAAGCTGAGCGCGCAGAAGTACGTAAGGCAATCGCTCTTTTGATTGACCGTAACTACATCTGTGAGTCTGTTGCTCAGGGCGGACAGGTTCCTGCTTCTTCTTTCGTTGCTATGGGTCTTACAGACAGCAATGGCAAGGAATTCTACCAGAATGCTGGTGACGAGGCTGCAAATGGCTACATCGGTTACTATGACGTATCCGTTGACGCTATGGAAGGCAACGCTGCTTCTGCATTGGAGACATTGAAGAAGTACTACAAAATCGATAAATAAATTATCCAAATAAGACATAAAAGCACAAATTAGTGCGCTCAATACGTGGTGCATCGTGACCTGTCAAACGGTTGCGATGCACCGTTGAGCGACTAAAAAGAACCCACAGATATGGCAAACACCATGTCTGTGGGTTCTTTATTTTTTTTATTCGTTTGGTAGCGTGATTGTAAAAATGCTTCCCTCGTCTTTCACGCTTTCAACTTTTATTTCACCTTTGCAAAGTTCAATAATTCTCTTGACAAGCGGCAGCCCAAGACCGTTTCCAGCAGTCTTGTGAGAAGAGTCGCCTTGGTAGAATTTTTCAAATATATGGGGCATAACATCTTCGTCAATTCCGATTCCGTTGTCCTGAATCTGTACTTGTACGGCATTGTCAGTTTCTTTCATTGTGATTGTTATTTCGCCGTTTTCGTGTGTGAATTTAATCGCGTTTGCAATAATGTTTGACCATATATGCCCGATAATTTCGCGGTTGCCGAAGTAATTGACCTGTTCAAGTTCAACTGTTAAATTGATGTTTTTTCTTTCCCATTCGGTCTGCATTGACAGTATGCACGAGCGTATCTGGTCGTCAAGGGGATAGAGTTCTTTGCCCTCAATTATCTGCTGGTTGTCAAGTTTCGTCAGCAGCAATACGCTTGATGACATACTTGCAAGGTGTTGTGCGTTGCCTGCAATAATCCGTGCGTAATTCTTTTGCTCTTCTTCAGTAAGTCCGTCCTTCTGAAGCTGACGTGCAAACCCGCAGATTGAAACGATGGGCGTCTTGAATTCGTGTGAGAAGTTGTTGATAAAATCCGAGCGGAACATTTCAATGCTGCCAAGTTCAGCCGTCATCTTGTTGAAATTTTCAAGCAATGAGTTGACCGCCTGCACGTTTGTGTCCTCTTTAAGCCTGATTGAAAAGTCGCCCTTTGCAACTTTCTGTGTTGCTTTTGAAAGTCGGTCAAGCGGTTTGATTATCTGTTTGCTCATAAATGAGGCAAACACAGTGCCAAGAATACCGCTTGTGATAAGAAACGCAATCGGAAGCCATATTGTCATCATAAATCTTGAATTAACAAGACCGATTGCAATCAGTAATGCAATAATAAGTGAGGTTATAATGTTTGCCGCAACAATGGTGCATAGTGTGAAAACGGTGATTTTTCCGCGTAACGTCTTGTACTTGTTCATCGTTTTTTCACCGCCTTATAACCAAGCCCTCTGACAGTGACAATTTCAAAATCATCGTTATTCCTGAATTTTTCACGCAGTCTGTTTATATGTACGTCAACTGTGCGTTGGTCGCTTTCTGCATCCATATCCCATATTTCATCCATCAGTTGACTGCGTTGAAAAATCTTTCCCTCGTATGCAAGCAATTTGTACAGAAGCATAAATTCTTTTTTGGGGAGTGATAATTCGCTTTCGCCATCAGAAACGGTCAGTTTGTCGTAATATAGCACGGTGTCACCAACTGTTAATCTATGCTCATTAACAATTTGTGAGCGGCGCAGAAGCGCGCTGATACGCAGCAGCATTTCCTCCTCGTTAACGGGTTTTACCATATAGTCGTCAGTACCAACAATGAAGCCTTGCTTTTTGTCCTGAATTGTTTCTTTCGCGGTAATCATAAGTATCGGAATGTTGCAGTTTCCATCACGCAGAGTTTTTGTAAACTCAAAGCCGTCCATACGCGGCATCATTACGTCAAGCACAATCAGGTCAATGTGATGATGGTCCATTTTTTCAAGTGCATCAACACCGTCGCACGCAAGAATGGGGGAGTAACCCGCCCCGCGCAAAACAATATCCATCAGCGTCCTTACGTCGTTGTCGTCCTCAACTACCAGAATGTTGAACATAACAGCACCTCCTGAATTTATATTATAATAATATCCACCAATTTTCAACTGAATGTAAACGGGATTAAAAGCTAAAAATATCTTGATTTATTCTTATGGTTTTGTTATAATAGCTTGACAAATAAAAATGCGGATGTGGTGAAATTGGCAGACACGCAAGATTTAGGATCTTGTGCCGTAAGGCGTGGGGGTTCAAGTCCCTTCATCCGCACCAGATGAATTTCCGCAGATGAATTGAATTCAACTGCGGAAAAATTTTGCGTGCGGGAAGTGTTTTACTTGACTGAATAATAAAGCGAAACATTTGAATTGTTTATTGATTTGTTTGTTAGTTAAATTAATATATAAAAATATTGTATAGTGACTAAATTTGCTGTATTATATTTTATGATATTAATGATGTTGGTTTGGGAGGTCATGTTATGAATAAACGTCCTGCTTGTAAAATAAATGGTTTTAAATATCCGGTATCAGATCAAATCGGTGGACGAACATCAACAGTTTGCAGGTCAATGGCATGCACGTTGTTAAACAGAGATGCATGCTCTCCAAAAGACGAGAAGATATGGATGATTTTTTTCCCAAATAAGACATGTGCATATTGCGGAAAACCAGCCTCACATCTAGATCATTTATATGCTTTAGTTGATGATAGAAAACCTACGGGCTATGGAACTGAGCCTGCAAATTTAGTGCCATGTTGTACTGAATGTAATCAGCCTAAAGGAAATTTGCATTGGGAAGAATTTATGAGAAGTGATAGATGTCATCATGTTGGCGAGGAAGAAGATAAAGAGAAAAGAATTGAATGTATTAAAAAATTTCAAGAGGTAATGCCAGCTAAAAAAATAATTATTGATGATGAAATTATGGGTATATGGATAACAATGTTAGCAAAGTTTGATGAAATGTTAAATAGTGCTCAAGAAACTTTGATAGAAATAAAGAAAAAATTGTATAATCAAATTTGATGATAGAGATATTCGTATGTCCGTTTGTGTTTATGGCCTTTGTCGTGAGTTAATTGATGTTTTGTGTGAAGTATGATATAATTATAAAAACTAAAACTGTAAGGAGATGAATCCATGTTCAGTTTCAAAAACAAAAAATCACTTGTTTGTTTTATCATAATGATAGTCAGTGCTGTTGTGCTGTTTGCAACTTTTTATGCAACTGATGGTTTGCTTGGTGACAAGGAATTTTCACAGTACACATCTGATGACTGGAAAATTGCGGCGTTGCCCCTTGCCGTAATGGCGATTTCCGCAGTTTCCGCTATCGTCTTTGCGATTATAATTTTAGTCCCGATTATTGCGGCTTATCCCGCTCTGATGAATTATGTGACGCAAATGAAGTTTGCTTATATTGATGAGGGCACACAGTTTCTTGTCTTTGACCGCAGTGAATTAAAACGTGCGTGTTGTCGCGAAGAAGAGCAAAAAGCGTTGTGGTTTTCAGTCAGTGAGTATGATTTAAAGACGCGGAAATGGTATGTTATTGAAAAGGGTCGCCGCATAGAAAACCGTGACTCGTTGTTTTATATTCTGCAAAAGGATTATGCATATGATAAAATCAAGATTTATAAGGACAATGTACGCGTCCGCTGAAATATGGAGTGTTGATAAATGAAACGTATTGTCAGGGTTTTCGTTTCTGTTTTGATTATGATACTGTGTGTATATGGTTGCGCTGATGGGGGAGAGTCGTCCGAATCCACAACTTCCACACGCATCACAACAACCGCTTCGCTTGTGACAACCGTGTCTTTCAGTGAAACGGTTGACAAATATGTTCAGTTGTACAGTGCAACGGACAAAATTTCAGATATGTTTATGGCAGAAAAGGTCTGGCTTGTAAGCCGTGACAACCTTGTTCAGTTGATTTCAATTTCAGGTTTTGACTCTGTAACGGTAATTCCCCGAAGCAGTGTTGAGCGCGTTGAGCAGACGTCAGTCGGTGCTTTTGCAACTGTGACCGTTATTGACAAAACGGGGCAGGAGATTTCAATATCCGTTGATTCGTCAGCAGTTTTTGACGTTATGGAACTTCTTAAATAATAGTGTACAAAAAGTGTTGAAAAATCATTTTTGTAATGTTATAATAAAAATGTATATGATTGAGTTCTTAACTCGTACATATAAAACAAAATAAGGAGTGAATTCACTATGGGAAAATTTGTTGTAAGACAGACAAACACAGGTTTCAAGTTTGACCTTAAAGCAGGTAACGGTGAAGTTATCGCGACATCCGAAGTTTACACAACTGAGGCTGCATGCCTTAAAGGCGTAGAAAGCGTTCGTAACAACTGCGTTGGTGAAGTTGAGGACCAGACAGTAGCAGAGATTGTTGCTGTAAAGCATCCCAAGTTTGAACTTTATCAGGATAAGGCTGGCGAATATCGTTTCCGTCTCAAGGCTCGCAACGGTGAGGTTATTGCTGCTTCCGAGGGTTACAAAACAAAGGCAAGCGCAATGAATGGTATCGAAAGCGTTAAGAAGAACGCTCCCGAGGCTGAGGTTACAAAATAATTACAATAAAACGGACATCCTTCTTTTCAAGAGGGGTGTCTTTTTGTATCTACCAATAGTTGAACTGTGTTGACATAAAATTCTGTTTATAATATAATTTGTTATATAAATTCCCGGGAGGTAACGTATGCTCAGGATTGACAACTTAACAAAAAAATACGGTGATAAAACAGCCGTTGATAACCTTACTTTGCATATACGCAGCGGTGAAATTTATGGATTCATCGGTCATAATGGAGCGGGCAAAACAACAACGCTCAAGGCTTGTTGCGGAATTCTGCAGTTTGATGACGGTGAGATTTATATTGATGGTGTTTCAATTAAGAATGACCCGATTGTTTGTAAAAGCAAGATTGCTTACATTCCCGACAATCCTGATTTGTATGAGTTTATGACGGGTATAAAATTTCTCAATTTTGTTGCAGATATGTTTTCCGTGCCAAAAGCACAGCGTAATGAAAGAATAAAAAAATATGCTGATATGTTTGAACTTACTGATGACCTCGCACAGCAGATAAGTTCTTACTCCCATGGTATGAGACAGAAACTTGCGCTCATTTCCGCACTTATTCATACTCCGAAACTGATTATTATGGATGAGCCGTTTGTCGGACTTGACCCGAAATCAAGCCATCAGTTAAAACAGATTATGCGTGAAATCTGTAATATGGGCGGTGCAATATTCTTCTCAACCCACGTGCTTGACGTTGCTGAAAAACTTTGCGATAAGATTGCAATTATCAAGGACGGCAAACTGATAAAAAGCGGCGTGACAGAGGAAATAAAAGGCGATTCAAGTCTTGAAACCGTCTTTTTGGAATTGGAGGCTGACAATGCTTAGATCGCTGTTGAATAAGCAGATTCTGGAATTCTTTTCCTTGTTTATAGGTGGTGGCAAATCAGGCAAAAAAACGAGCAGAAAGGGAATGGGCATCGTTTATGCAATTCTCTTTGCTTACGTGATTTTTGCGGGCGGAATTATGGTGTATAACCTGGCTGATGTGTTATGTCCACCGCTCTGCTCAGTTGGAATGGGCTGGCTTTTCTTTGCCATTATCGGTCTTTTGTCAATGGGGATGAGTGTGATTTTTGGCATATTCACAACCCAGCCGATGCTCTACGATGCAAA
>JAZQTF010000008.1:0-5029 GCA_045630445.1 Acutalibacteraceae bacterium | reverse complement strand
AGTTAACATAGGTTTAAGACATATATCGCTTTCAACTTGCGGCATAGTTCCGAAGATTTATGAACTTGCTGATAAAAAACTTCAGTTGACGCTTTCTCTTTCTTTGCATGCGCCGAATGATGAGTTGCGTTCAAAGACAATGCCGATCAACAAACGTTGGGGAGTTAATGAAGTCATTGAAGCGTGTAAATACTATTTTGCACAGACGGGGCGACGTATTTCGTTTGAATATGCGTTGATAGATGGCGTGAATGATAGTATCTTGTGTGCGGCACAACTTGTGAATTTGCTCAAAGGTATGGTGTGTCACGTAAATCTTATACCTGTCAATACCGTTGCAGAGAGTGGTTACAGGAAAAGTAATAAAAAGAATGTAAAAGAATTCTGTGATTATCTTAATGAAAACGGAATCAATACAACAGTTCGCAGAACGTTGGGTTCTGATATCAATGCATCGTGTGGTCAGTTAAGGAAAAACACGATGGATAATAGGGGGGAGAACGCTTGAAAATACTTGGAAAGACGGACATAGGTCGTGTAAGACCCAATAATCAGGACTGTTATTGTGCGGGTGAGCATGATTCAGGAATGACATGGGCTGTTGTTTGCGACGGTATGGGTGGACACGCAGGCGGTAATATTGCAAGTTCAACCGCAGCAAAAGTCCTGAGCGACAATATAACGCTGAAGTATAAAAAGAATATGAATAGCCGTTCTGTAAAGAATTTGCTTATGACTTCAATCAGTGCTGCTAACATCAATGTTTACGATGTTGCAAAGTCAAATGATGAGCTTGATGGAATGGGCACAACCGCAGTTGCGGCAATCATAGTAAAAGATGTAGCGCACATCATCAATGTCGGCGACAGCCGTGCGTATATTATCAATGATTCAGGCATTACTCAGATTACAAAGGACCATTCCCTTATTCAGCAGATGATTGATTGTGGTAAACTGACCGAGGAAGAAGCAAAGACCCATCCTCATCGTAACATAATTACAAAAGCGGTTGGTACACACGAAACAATTGACGCTGATTATTTTGAATGGGATATGTGTGAGGGAGATATATTGCTTTTGTGTACGGACGGGCTTACAAACAGTTTGTCCGATGAAGAAATATATTCTGTTGTAAAAGAAAATCAATCAAGCGAATTTGTCGACAAACTGGTTGAGCGTGCTAATGAAAACGGCGGCAGTGATAACATAACCGTTGTTGCAGTTATTGCTTAATCAGTCATTGAGATAAGGAGTGGCAAAATGGATAATTACGTTGGAAAAACTCTTAACGGTTGCTATGAAATTCAAGAGATTATCGGCGTAGGCGGTATGGCAGTTGTTTATAAGGCTTATGATAACATGTCTCAGAAAACAGTTGCTATCAAGGTTATGAAAGATGAATATCTTGCCGATGAAGATTTCAGAAGAAGATTCAAAAATGAATCAAAGGCTGTTGCGTTGTTGTCACACCCCAACATTGTAAAGGTGTATGACGTAAGTTTTGGTGATAAACTTCAGTATATGGTTATGGAATATATTGATGGTATTTCTCTCAAAGAGTATATTGAGCAGCAGGGTAAACTTACTTATAAGGAAACTGTGCATTTCACAACACAGATTCTCAAGGCTATGCAGCATGCTCACGATAAGGGCATTGTCCACAGAGATATCAAGCCCCAGAATATTATGTTGCTTCACAATGGCACAATCAAAGTGACAGATTTTGGTATTGCAAGATTCAGCCGCAGTGAAACAAAAACAATGACAGGTCAGGCAATTGGCTCTGTTCATTACATCAGCCCCGAGCAGGCAAGGGGAGAAACAACTGACGAAAGAGCGGATATTTATTCCGTTGGTGTAATGCTTTACGAGATGATGACCGGTCAGGTTCCGTTCCAGTCTGATAATGCAGTTTCCGTTGCGATTATGCAACTTCAGGCAGATGCAAAGAAACCTACAGAACTCAATCCTGATATTCCACCTGCACTTGAAGAAATCACAATGAAAGCGATGAAGAAGAATCCTGCTGAAAGATATTCTTCTGCTTCTGAAATGCTTGCTGATTTCAAAATGTTCAGGGATAACCCGAACGTAAGATTCAACTATGAGTTTTTCACAGATAATCAGCCGACTCGTCACATAGACGTTGGCGAAGTTAAGGCAGCACTTAACAAAAAAGAAAAGAAGGAAGAACCCAAAGTTGTCACAAGACAGATGAAGAACAAACTTCAGCTTCTTAAATACATCGCAATTGCTTGTGTAACAATTTGTATCGTAATGCTCATTGTTTACGTTGCAACCGCAAACGGTGATGCAAAATATGAATGTCCTGACCTTGTTGGTCAGACATATGAAGAAGCAATGGGTGCTTATGGTGAGTTTTTTGGAAATATTATCGTAGAAGAAAAGTACGATAATACTCATCCCATAGGCACAATTATTGGTCAGTCAATCGCAAAGGGCGAAAAGATCAAGGATGGCACAGGCATTACAATTACAATCAGTAAAGGCACTGCCGGTGATGAAACAAGAGTTCCCAATCTTGCGGGAAAAACTCTTGTTGAAGCAACAGAACTTATCAATATGGCTGATCTTGTTATCAAGGTTGTAAAGGAAGAAAATAAACTTTACGCACCCGGTGTTGTAATTCGTACTGATCCGGCATACAACACTCTTGTTTATAAAAAGACGGTTGTTACTGTTTACGTTAATGAGGAATATGGTGACACAAAAACCAACAAAGTTCCCAATGTTAAGTTCCAGACTTATGATGATGCCATCAGAGCGCTTGAAATTGCAGGTCTTGAAGTTGGCGAAGTAACTGAGGCAAACAGTAACTATCCGAAAGGAATGGTAATTGCTCAGGCTGTTAAGGGCGAGACTATGGTTGAAAAGGGATCTAAAATTGATCTTGTAATCAGTAATGGTGTCAAAGTTCCTGTTATGGAAATAACATTGCCCAGATTCCCGACAAGAGTTGAAGGTGACATTGTTGTCTATTGCAACAGTCAGCGTCAGGATAATATGACCCTTACAGGTATGCTTCTTGCGGGTAACAAGATAACAATCGATCTTTCAAATGCATCAAGTGCAATTGACCCTGAGGCAGGACCGTACAGATATGAAGTGCACGTTGTTTCTTCTCGCATAGACAAAGTAATTTTTGCGTGTGACGTTGATTTTGAAACGGGTGAGATGGAGAACGCAACTTCTTACGTTTATTCTTACATTCCTGATGTTACAGGCAGAGGCATCAAAGAAGCAAGAGAGATGCTTGAGGCGTACGGTTTCAATGTTGAAGTTGAGAAAGTAACCGTAGAAGGCACTGCTGCGCCGATTGTTTCAATGCAGTATCCCGAAATGTCAGATGATGTTTATCTTACAAGTGATGTAACAGTCCGTCTCACAGTTGTATATGGTGAGGATTACTTATCAAGTTTGTCCTGATAAGACAGATTTTGAAACATAAATAATATATTTTCGGAGAAGTTTATTCTATGCTTAGTGATTTGACAACAAAATTTACAGGCAGAATAATCAAGGGTATAGGCGGTTTCTATTACGTAGAAGCCGCCGGCTCGCTTTATGAGTGCAAGGCTAAGGGAATACTGCGAAAAAAGCGTATTACACCCCTTGCAGGTGATTTTGTCATTATCTCAGTTAAGGAGCAGAGTGAGAATACCATTGACGAAATATTGGAGCGAAAGAACAGTTTTGTTCGTCCACCGCTTGCCAATATTGACGTTTTAGCGATTGTTGTGTCCACTTGTTCGCCGATGCCGAATTATCTTGTAATTGATAAGTTGATTTCAATTGCGGAAAACAAGGGCGTTGAGCCGATTATTATTGTTACAAAAAATGATCTCGTCAGCGGTGATGAGATATATAAGATTTATTCCAATTCAGGTTTTCATGTTTTTATGAATGATGAAATTGAGCAGATAAAAGAGTTTTTCAACGGAAAAGTTGTTGCTTTTACGGGTAACTCAGGTGTTGGAAAGTCAACACTGCTTAACAAGATTGATTTAAGGCTTGGCTTATCAACGGGTGAAATCAGTGAAAAGCTGGGCAGGGGAAGGCATACAACCCGTCACGTTGAACTTTTTAAGATTGGTGATGGATATATTGCTGATACACCCGGTTTTTCCTCAGTTGATATGGAGCGTTGTGAGCATGTTCTTAAAGCGGACCTTGCTTTTTGTTTCAGGGAATTCAAGCCATTTCTTGGTGAGTGCCGATTTACATCATGCGCTCATATGAATGACCTTGGATGTGCTGTCACAAAAGCGCTTGATGAAGGTAAAATTGAAAAATCAAGATATAACAGTTACGCTTCTCTTTATGAAGATGCTAAAAAAATAAAAGAATGGGAAAATAAATAATCACCACAATTTGGAACAGTCATATATTGTACTATCAGACTGTTTTTCGGGGTGATACATAATGCGTAAAACGGAATGTTTAAAAGGCGCTTTTTACGCGGCATTTGGCATTGGCATACTTATATCCTTCTGGCTTTCCGCTAAAGTTCTGGTAATCATCTTGGCGTTGGCATTGGTTCTGACAGGGTTTAACCTGTTAGCAAAACATAATTGAGGGGGGATATGTGTGAAGGTAGTTGTTGTAAAAAGTCCTAAACTTTTACGAGGAATATTGAGAATGATATTCGGCATAAAAAAAGAAACTGATTGTCAATAGTAACAGTGAGTATAAATCAAACGGCAGAGTTCAACACTCTGCCGTTTTTGTTTTTTTGTAATATAAAGGAAAAGTGCCATTCGTGATGAATGGCACTTTTGTGTTAGAGGGCTATATTAAAGATGTAGTAGTCTTTGAGATACTTGCCGGTTGCAAGTGAACGTGCATCAATTGCATAACTTGTTGATGACTCAGGGATATCTGTTTTCAGTGTCCATACATAGTTGCCGTTTGCATCTACTGTGTACGTTGTGGAAACCGCAAGACTTCCGCTAAGATTGTCAGCAGTTGTGAGTTTGAGTCTGCCATAATCTCCGTTATCAGTAATTAC
>JAZQTF010000007.1:0-2428 GCA_045630445.1 Acutalibacteraceae bacterium | reverse complement strand
ACGTACGGGTTTTCAGGATTGCCAAGATAAAGACCGCCTGAAAATTCTGTGAGTTTCAATTTGTTATTATTGATATCAAACTGATTATGGCCGATGAATTCAATTTCGTCATACACTATGAACTCCTCAATATTCGGGCATTGATGGAATGCGTCAGGCTCTATAACAATTGTGTGTTTTCCCAACTCAACGTGTCGCAGATTTGCACAGTTGGAAAATGCGGAAAATCCAATGGCCTCTGCATTGTCAGGAATCTTGATGGATGTAAGATTCTGACAGTTGCTGAATGCGCTTGAGCCAATCGTGTCAATGCAGTCGGGCAGATTGATTTCACTCATTGTGCTTCCTGAAAAACAATTATTCATCAGCACTGTTACAGGCTCGCCGTTAATCTGAGCGGGGATTACAACCTTGTCTGGCAACTCGTTTGTGTACGAGTCAATGTGATAACCGTGTGCAGTGCGGTAATACACAACTCCGTCAATGATTATGTTTTCCCTTTTGAATTCTTCCATACCCGTATCCTCCGTCTGTGTAAATTTGCTTTTGTTTTCTGTTTCTTATTTTACTGTTTTCTTTTGAGTAATACAACGGAATAAACAAATATATTTATATTATTTTTTCCGTATCATAAAAACAAAATCGTTCCTTGTCCCATTTTAATCTGACAGTGCCACAAGTGCCGTAATTATTTTTTGCAATAATGCATTCTGTGATATCCTTATATGGCTCTGACGGATTGTAATAATGCTCATTGTGCAGAAATAAAATCTGATCAACATCCGTTGTGTTAAAGCACAAATCCGAAATCATCGGCCTTTTGTCTTTACGTTTTTCTGAGGCGCACTGCCTTGAAATCTGACTTGTGCAAATCAATGTAATTCCAAGGCTTTCAGTCATTCGTTCAAGTCGGCTGATTATTTGTGACATTTCAATCTGCCTTGTTTCTGATTCGAAACCACCCTTGTCCGCACATAGCAACTGAATGAAGTCAATGATAACTGTTTTGACATTTTTTGTCTTTTGACACAATTCTTCAATTTCATTTACTGAACGCAGGGGAGAGTCACTGATAATAATGTTGTTATATTTTGTCGGCTGATTTTCTGCATTCAGCATACGGAGTTTGATTCGTTCTTTTGATTCGGCCAGAGAAACAATCAAAACGTTTTCTTCCTGCCGATGCGATAAATGTCTTGCAATATCAATCGCAAGGCAAGTCTTGCCCATTCCCGGCCGCCCCGCAATGACTGTCAGAGCACTTTTTCTGTAAATACCCCTTTTATCCATAACCGCACAACCTTTCCGTTTTTCGCTGATTTAATTGTATAATATTTGATAGGATGCAAATGGAACATGCAGATAAATAAAGCACTACACAACAGTGTAGTGCTTTTTTCTGCGAAAGAGCAGTATAACGGTGCACAAACAAGGCAAAGAAAAGTGATTAGGTGTGTAATATAGTGTTCGACAAATTGGAATTTGTCTAATGGTTACTAATTATACGGACTGGGGTGCACTTCACAGAAAAGGCCGAACTTTGTAGCAGTTTCCGCAACTGTTTCTTTGGAAAGCACAGAACCAACATACATATAGTAATCGTAGCCAAAGTGAATAAAGAAATCTTTTGCAACAAGTTTTAGCCAGCACTGTTCACGAAGGCAAGCTGTAATGACTTGACGAATCTCTTGCGTGTTGGAAATACTTGAGGGGAAACGCACATTCTCAGTATGATACTCTGCCTGTTTGATAGAGAAAATTGCAATTTTAGCTTTTTCAATCAATTCGATACAACAATCAATATATGCTTTTTCTGTTTTCAAATAAGTGTCTTGAGATAGTATTATGCCATTGAACACCTTGCCAATATCGCTGATACTTGTCCATTCGTCTGCCATATAAACACCATTGATGCGATTGGCTGGATTATACTTTGTGATTCTGTATTCTGTCACGCATTTCACCTCTTTCGCCATCTGTTCGTCAAATTCAGGTTTGTCAAATTAAATTATACCACAAAATAAGTTGTTTTGCAAATAAGTGATAAGTGATGCAGCTTCGCTGTGATAGGTGATGCGATGCGTTCCGCACACGCGCCGAAGGCGTGCGGAACGGGCGAAGCCTGCATCATGCACGCAGTGCGCATCATGTTCCATAAGGAACGCATCACGCAAAGAAACCTGATTTGTTTACCTGACAAATCAGGTTTCTTTGTTGGCGGAGAGAGGGATTCGACTCGCGCGACTGCGGTGGCTTGGGCGCTCGCGGTCACAACAGTCCAGGGGACTGTTGCTCTGTGCCGCTGGTCCTTCGAACCCCTCCCTGAACTTTGCTGCACAAAAAAATAAAGCACAACACCTGCGGTGCTATGCTTTATTTTTGGCGGAGAGAGAGGGATTCGGCCGTCTGTGCTTTGCACATACTGATG
>JAZQTF010000006.1:0-2667 GCA_045630445.1 Acutalibacteraceae bacterium | reverse complement strand
ATATATAACGGGACTTACAATTATAGGTTTATCAACATCAGCGGCGACACGCGGCGCGGGCTGCAAGTCAGCGGCGGGCGCATTTTCTCCACGACTGAGTATTGGGGCAAAATTCTGCAAAACTTCAACAATGCTGGTTTTTCACCCGTTTCGTTTGCCCGCGTGCCTCTCTCCATACCAGCCAAACGGGACACAGCCTCCGCTTTTTTCAGACTATTACGCGCCCGCATTGCGCACCCGTGAAAAGTTTTCACGTGAAAATAATTTGTAAATTATTAAATATCAATGATTTATGGCAGATAACACACAAATAAACGATTTTTTTGACTTGGCAGCGTTCGCGGAGCAAGCGCAGATCGTTGTGAACGAAAGCGCGAAAACCGCAGAGAAAATGCGCGCGCAGTTTTCCGAGGTTGCCAAGGGGCTGAACGCCGATGGCCTCAACCAGTACGCCGCCGCAGCCGAAAAGCTCCAAAAGACGCAGCGCGCAGCCAAGCAGGTGCTTTCTGACTATGAGAAGGCTCAGGAACGGCTCACCAAGTCGCAAGGAGACTACAACCGCGACCTTGAACAACTTGATGCACTTTTGCAGGCCGAGGCGAAGTCCACGGCGGCAATGGCAGCCCAAAACAAGGCACTCGAACAGATACGCAAAAACCTGAACACCACCGACAAGGACTACGCCGCCACCGTGCAGAAGATTATTGACAAGCAGAACGCCAACATCAAGGTAATGAAGGAGTTCCAGAATGTCGAGCAGAAGAGAACCAGCGGAATCGGAAAATATAAGGAGGCAATCGAAGCCGCCCTCGGTGCGACGGGAAACTATCGCACCCAGATGATGAATATCCGCAATACGATGGCTGAGGTTGAGCAGGCCATCAACGCGGCGAAAGAGGCGCACGGTGAAGAATCCGAGGAGGTGCGCACTCTTAGCGCGGAATATGAGAAGTTGCAGCAGCGTGCAGGTAAACTTCAGGATGCGCAGAGCGATATGCAAGCCCGCATTAAGTACCTCGCAGACGATTACGGAAAATTCAAGGCCGTGCTGCAGGGGATGCAGGCCGCGATGGGTATTGTCAGCGTTTTTCAAGGCGCAACCGCAGCACTTGGAATCCATTCCGAGGCGGTGGAAAAAACCACGAAAAATATGGCCGCCCTCATTGCAATGATGCAGGGCTTGAAGCAGGTGCAGGAACTTTTGAACAAAGACAACTATTTCCGCCAGATGCTTAAAACTGTGCCACTATTAAATAGTGGTATAAATAGATTGTCGGCGGCATTTAAGCGGCTCGGAATGAGTGTGAAAGCCGCCGCAGGATATTTTGGCGCGCTTGCATCATTTTTTGCCTTGTATATTAAATCGTTGACTTCTTCAAAAAATCAATTTGAAGATTTTATCCGTGAAATGGATAAGACAACCGATAGCAGTGAACGGCTCACAAAATCTCAGGAATTTTTGCAAAAAGAATTGGGAACTACAGCCGTAGCGTTTGGAAACCTTGAGGAAAAATTAAAAGACACCAAAAAAGGATTTAACGAGATTGTGAAGGCAATTGCAGAGACCGCCCTCGCCGAAGCCGCTTCTGCGAAACTTAAAGAACTCACCAATATGGCCTTACAACTCTCAATGTATGAGCTTGATGCAAATAAAAAACTCGACGAATTGAGCAAAAAAGCAAATAAAACCAGACAAGAGATGGGGAAAGCCGCAGAAGAGATTTATTCCAGCATTTGGGCTGGAGCAATTCAAGGAGATCCATTATCTCAATTCAAAGCGAACATCAAAGCCTACGAGGATGAATCCGCAGCAATCAAGAAGGCACTCGGTGAGCAAAAACAAGCCTATAAAGATGCCGCGAAAGAATATAGGGATTTAATTGGTCTCAGTAGTGAAACCCTCGCCGAAATGCTCGCAGGAGTTTTGGACGGCTTAGATTTGTCAAGTTTGGTGACAAAAAAAACGAAAGATGAAGTAACTGAAACCATTAATGATGAGCAAGAAGCATTTGAGGAATTATCCGATGTAATTACCACCCTTGCAACAAAAACGCAATACCAAGCCCTCGCGCGTACTCAGGAATATACGCAGGCGGTTGCCGACTTGCAGCGTCAAGTGTTGGCAGGCAAAATCACCCTTGAGGAATACGAGGAGCAGTTGTCCAACCTCACTTTCAGGCAGCAACAAGAAGAATTGCGCGCAGCCATTGCAGCCCTCAAGGAGCAAAATGAAGTGTTGGACGCAAATTCCGCTGAATACGTCAAAAACGCGACAGAGATTGCCAAACTTGAGAAGCAACTCAACGACTTGAACTTCGCGAAATTCTCAGAGCAATTCAAAAAAAGCGGCGAAACCTCAAAGGAAGTCGGAAAGGAAGTGCGCACGTTCTACGAGTTGCAATTTGACCTAATGACCGCCGCCGCGAAAAAAGGGCAGGAAAAACTGAAAGAAATTTCAGAGGCCACGCAAAAGGTGATTAACGTGGTCAGCGAAATAGCGAACGAGGCAATCGGGAATTTTTCGGAAATCTCATCCGCTATTTTTGAAAGCCAGCAGGGGCGGCTGGCACGTGAAGAGGCTGAAATGGCCGAACACTACGAATTGCAGCGTGCATACATCGAAGCCAATGTTCACGATGAAGAAGAAAGAAGCCGCCAACTTCAACA
>JAZQTF010000005.1:0-4740 GCA_045630445.1 Acutalibacteraceae bacterium | reverse complement strand
TGTTGGGGTCGTTGCTTACGTTGATTGTGAGGGCGGTGTTCTGCAACACGTTCGGGTTGGTCTTAAAAAGCAAATACGAAAAGCCAGAGGGAAGGTCATTGTCCACCACCAGCGTGAAGTCAATGTTGTTAAGGTAGGAGCCGCCCGATTGCAGCCAACTAAGTAACAATGTCGCGGGCATTGTTACAACTGATGTTGTGCTCGTTACATCGTTAAGGTTGCTACCGTTGAGGTCGCCGCGAACGCTGAAAGATACGTTGTTAAATGTGCAATTTGAAAGCAATTCGGCGGGCGTATTGTCGCCGACTTGAACTGATGTTATTGTGCCACGCGTGTACATAGCACCCGCATTGTTGAGAATTTGGTCGCCATTTTTGACATAATCAAAAGCAATATCGCCGTTGATTTTCGTGAAAGCAATCGCCTGCGTTCCTGCGAGGTCAATATCTCGCCCGTCTTGCAGCTGGATACTCATTAAATAGTTCCCGCTGTCTTCAATATATCCGTGCAGTGATTTTTCGTCAATCGCGAACGTTGAGGTCGCCGCGTTGGTGTCAACTTTGAGCCGTTGGTAAGTGAATGAATTTTGAAAACTGCCCGAAAATTTGAGGAGGTCAAATTTGCAAGTTGGTTCGTAATTGCCGACCATATAACAATTTACCACCCTTTGAGCTGAAAAATTGTAGGTTGCAGCCTCATATTTGAATTTGCAGCCATTGACCAAAGCCGTTTTTTGAATTTGCAGCGAGTTGAAGTCTGCGGTGGTCAGTTCAACGTTGTGCAATTCAGCAATATCGCCGACCACGTTGTAGTCTTTCAATTTGCAGTTCTTGAAAATCGCGTTTTTGCAGAAAATTGCGGGCGGTATGGTGGCTTTGATTGTCAGATTGTCAAAAACGGCGTTATTTGAAAAGCGGAGCGCGCCGTCAAAGTTGCCGATTATCACGTTCGCGCCGATTGTGTTGAGGCTGGGAAAGTCGGCGGCAATCTGGATGTTAACGTTTGCAAGGTTCACGTTGTTTCCGATTTCGGTTACTTTGTCGCCTTGTCTGATTGCGTCAACATTCAGCCGTTTGAGTGACCGTCCAAAATTATCTGGTATCACTCCAGCCGTGAATACCAGCCGCGCAAAATGGGAGGTTGTGTCGTAGGTGAATAATGTCCCGTTTCGGCGTTCAATTTCAATATTGGTGAAAGTTTGACAAAAAACTGCGGCGGGGATGCGGTTATCCGTTCCGCTGCCATATTCGCGCGTTAAAACGTTTTGGTTCGTTTCAAAGTCAATACCATAGGTCAAAGCCTCATCCCAATTCAAAGCGGGGTAGTTTTGCCGCCGCCCGTTGAAGTCTCCCGAAAATTGACAAAAACCGCGCCCAACCACCTCGGTTGAAGTGTCGCCCGTTTTCCAAAGTCTGAAAAATTGTTGATTTCCTGAATTGTCGTAATATCTCAATATTGACCACGCTCCAGCGAAAAGCATTGAAATTGCAACGGCGGTTCTTTCGCCCGCGTAGCCCTCAAGATGATATTTTGCAAAGTTTTTATTCTGCAAAGAAAAAGAAGTACCTCGTTCGTCATCGTAGAACGTGTTACTCTCAACTGGCATTACACGCAAGTCTTTGCGTAAAAAATACTGAACGAACTTAACCAGCCGCCCGCCGATGATGGATGCTGTCCCGTCTGAATATCTTTCGGCGGGTGAATTGCCCATTATGCATCCCCAATCATTCCCAGCAATCACGCGAAAAGGCGCGGACGTTGCCTTTTTTGTCCCTCTGACCAAAAACTCGGCGCGATAAACGTCTGGTCTTAACGTTTTCGGGATAAGCCCCGTAAAAACGCACGGCGCGGTGGCGGTGTTGCTGATGGTGTGGCGCACTTGGGTTCTTACGTTGACGATATCCAGCGTGGTTGGCATTGACGGAAAGTTCGTCAGGCTGGTAACGTTGAACTCCTCGGCAATTTCGGCAATAGTAAAGATTTCGCCGCGCGGGATGATGGGCAGGTCAAGCGGCGACTTGCGTTGAAAATCGTTATCGTCAAAAAATATGGTTGAAAGGCGCGAGAATTTCATTTTGAAAGTTTTTTAATTGATTGAAAATCAAGGAGCGAAAGGTCTTTATTTATTGGCATTCCAGCCGCCGCAAAGACTGCACAAATATAATCATTAAAAATTTCACGTGTAGCGGGTTTCAACTTTTTTTCTGCTTCGCTTTTCATATTAAGAACTTCAGCAAGGCGGGCGAGGTCGGTTGCGCGGTATTTCTGAACCAATTTCAGACGCAAAAACACTTCATTGCGGGTTAGCCTTTTCCACTCTGCGAGGCTCAATTCGCGCAGTACGTCATTCGCGGCAACCGCGCACGGCTTTTTTACATCGTCAAAAATAGTCTCAAAATCGGCGATTGTGCAAGCATCCAATATGCGGGCTTCTTGGTCAGTCATTGGCGGTAGTGTATAAGATTTTTTCGCCGTATGCGTCAACGGCTTTTTTGATGTCCCAGCAATCGCCGACCTCAACCACACAATAATTCTCGCCGTGGTTCTCGCGCTTCAGTTTTCGCGCGATTTTCTTCGCAAAGTCCAAAGTTGTGCAATTCATTTTTTCAGTTATTAAAAAGGGCGGGTCGCCCCGCCCTAACCAAACAAAACACTATATATGAAGAAGTCAAATGTTACTCCTTAATAGTTACTGTCTCAAAAGTCCAAATTCCGTCAATCGGCAAAATCTGGGTAACTTCATAAGTTCCAGCCGTGGCGTGGGTGAACTCAATATCGCCGTTATTGACGGCAACACTTGAGATCGTGCCCGTTGATTCAAACATTGACGGGGTGAGCGTCAAAGCGGTAGCGAGGTCAATCTTTTGCCCTGCGTTAATTGGGAGGATGTCTCCAACGTAGAGGCTGGCGAATTCATCCGTTCCGATTGAGTAGAGGTTACAGATGGTGTTTTCTTCAAGGTCGGAAATTTCCACATAACCCAGATTTTCGGCAAGGTCTTGTTCCTCAATAACGAAAGTGAGTTGATTCGTGGGGAGGGTTGTTCCGCTTGAGTAGCGACCATTCGGAAGGAGTGCGTTCAACGCGCTGACCTTGAACGGGGCGAGCTTGGTGCGGTTTTCTTTGGCGATTCCGTAAATGCGGAATTTGCCCGCCATTTTTACGACCAAATACAAGCCTCCGTTGAAGTAGTTGGCAATCACAGCCAGCTTTTCGTTGAAAGACTTGTATGGCGGGAAATCAACCGTATAACCCTCTTTGGCTTGGGTTACAACGTAGGTGGTTTCGCCGTCTGAGCTGGTCGCCGTCTGGCTGTCCTGCCCCGCGTAAGCGTTACCCTCACCGCCTAAAACGGAAAAAAGTTCGCCGCCGTCAAGGATGGACTTGTTAACATCGGTTTCGGCGGTGGCGGGTTTGATAAGATAATTTTCAACCGCGCAATTTACGCCGATAATCCCCGCGATTTTGCCGAGGATTTCGTTTTCGGTGCATCTTTTAATCATTGTTTCAATTTTTTAGTTTTTTTCTTTTTTTTGTTCTTCGTACCAAAGCGGGCGGTCACTTCTTCCTGCAATTTTGCAAGGATGTCGGCTGGGAGGTTGGGGTAAGCCTCAGAAAGTGGCTTACCCTCTCCCACGACTTGTGCCAGCCGCGCCTCTCTAAAGTAGTATTTGTCGCCGATTTTAATCATCGTTAAAATTGTTAAGCTTCAAGGGTTGACTTGATGTCAGTGAGTTTTTCGCTGATAACCAGTTTGGCTGCGCGCAGATACATGATAACAAGTTCCTCACAACGGAGGTCTCGTTCGTTCATCTGCCAAGCGGTCGCAACGCTGGAAACAACTTCCGTGTCATCATCAATATTGATGAGTTGGGCACGCACGCCGCTGTCGAACCACTTCATTTCGGGGCGGCGATAAATAAGCATTTTGGCGAACTCTTTCGGCCAAGCCAGGATTTCACCAAGTGCAACGTTGGCGTCCTCAATGGGGATGCAGTTGTTGTTGATGATGGCGGAGCTGATGGGGGTTCCGTTGGCATTGCGGAGGTCGTCAAGCAACGCCCACTGAGCTGGGTGCATGGCAACCGCAATTTCTGACGGCACGTCACCGATTGCAGACTTAACCCACTCAATAACGGCAAGCACCTGCGTGCGCATATCGGTGTTTGAAAGAGTTACACCGTAGGGGTTGGTGAAGGAACCTGGGTTGGCGGTCAGCAACGTGAATGCACCTAAATTTTCAGCCTGTGCAAGCATTGCGAGGGCTTCGAGTTCGATAGCATCTTCAAGCTTGTCATCTTCCCAGATGTCCTCGTCTGCAACTCCTTGGATGATACCAGCGAACTTGGTCACGTTCACGATATTTTGAGCACCGACAAATTCCACAATCGGCTTCAGTCCGTGCGGGTCAACGGCTGCGAAAGTAGCTGAAAAATCGCCGAAAGAACGGACTTTAACGGCTTGTTTACTGGTCTCACGGATGTTGAAGCCCTTGAGGATCCCGCGGATATTGCGCACAGTCGGCACGTAGTCGGTCTCGGTTTCGGGTGTCCAAGCGGAGAGGTCAACGTAGTTCTTCGCCACGCCTTTCTCCATTTTGGTGCGCATGATGTTCATCCGTTTACGCTCTTTCTTGGCGTTCTTCGCATTCAATTGGTTCTGCATGGCTGCGAGGCGGTTTTGGGTCGCGGTCTCGGCTTCCTGCAGCGCGGTGGCGAAATTGGCAAAAACGGCATTGAT
>JAZQTF010000004.1:0-2451 GCA_045630445.1 Acutalibacteraceae bacterium | reverse complement strand
CCGTACGTTGTGCTTTGCTCAAACATTGAAAACAAAGACGAGCCGCTCACAGTTGAAGTGCATCCTGACACAAGAGTTGTCACGGACACCGCTTTCAATAATTCCACGGGAATCAGTCCATACTTCTGCGGAATCAAGGACCTGATACTGCACGGCAAAATACGCTTTGTCGGCACTGATGCATTCCGTCTGAGTTTTCAAGATGAAATCAACATTGAAACAATTTACGCAGACAGTGTTGAAGCAGTTTGCAACGCGGGCGGAAACTTCCTTAAATACGCACGCAGACTTGTAATTGACGGAAAGGAAATCAAGGATTTAGTTATTCCTGAAACTGTGACACATATCGGCGCATTTAGTTTTTCATCATGCCAATGGCTTGAAACGGTGACATTCAAGGGCAACATTGCAAGAATTGACCCGATGGCATTTATGAATTGCAAAAATCTGCGTGAGGTACATTTCCCCGAAGAAGTAAAACTCATCGGCGAAAGCGCTTTTATGGGCTGCACTGCGATTGAAAAGATTGAGTTACCGGCATGCCACAGGATTGGCAGAAAGACTTTTGCCGCTGACGAGATTGACACATTCTTCCGCTTACATAAAGAAGTCCGTGAGAAGATGATTGAAAAAGGTAAAACAACGGGCCTTAAAGAAATCACTTTCAAAGGCAGGATTAACAAAATTTACTCTGACGCATTTGCACTGAATATGCGTCTTGAAAAGGTTGACGGCATTGAAAATGTTGCCGCATTTGCAGATAAAAACGATTCATTTATACACGTGCCGTTAGAAATCAAATTGAAATAAATCACTTGCTCCCCCCACTCAACCGATGGTTTGTTGACTGTGCATATCGGTATGGATATACTGAAGGTGAAAGGAGGCGGTACAATGGACCAGATCAAGATTGGCAGATTTATTGCCGAAAGAAGAAAAAACGTTGGACTGACTCAGGCACAATTAGCAGAGAAACTGAATATCACTGACCGTGCGGTTTCAAAATGGGAAACGGGAAAATCCTTGCCCGACTCCTCCATTATGCTTGAACTGTGCGAAATTCTCATCATCAACGTAAACGACTTATTAAGTGGGGAGATTGTGACAATGGAGAATTACAACAAAGAGGCTGAAAACAAACTGATTGAAATGGTAAAGCAAAAGGAAATGACGGACAGACGTATGCTGACGCTTGAGGTTTTCATTGGCATTACGGCTACTGTAACACTTTTTGTAATGTTAGCGATTGCGATTTTCATTCAGATGGAGGACTTTGTAAAATTCACTCTTATCGGAATCGGCTTTGTGCTTTTCATCGTCGGATGTTTATTTGCACTGCGTATTGAGCAGATTGCGGGATATTATGAGTGCCCGAAATGCGGCCACAGATATGTGCCGACTTTCTTTGCGGTTAACAAGGCGCAGCACTTTGGAAGAAAAAGAAGAATGAGATGCCCCAAGTGCAACGAAAAATCCTGGCAGAAAAAGGTAATCAGCAAAGAATAACACATTGAATTATCCCTTGTTTTAGTTTATAATCATAACAATAAATAAACCTTGCAAGGAGCGAGTTTGCTGTGACGGAAATTCAGAAACGATTGTTTGAAATGCAGGACGTGCAGTACAGAGAATTTATGATTAAACTTATTCCGACAGTTGATGAAAAAACTGTTATCGGCATACGCACGCCGCAGATACGAAAACTTGCAAAGTCACTCACACCCGGGCAAAAAAGCAAATTCACAAACGACTTACCACACAGATATTTTGAAGAAAACAATCTGCACGTTGCGATAATTGAACAGACAAAGGATTACGGAGAGATGATTGAGCAGATTGAGAAATTTCTCCCCCACATTGACAACTGGGCAACCTGCGATATGCTCCGCCCGAAGATTTTCAAGAATCACAGAGATGAACTCCTTGTCAAAATCAAGGAATGGGTAAAATCGGACAGGCCGTACACTGTGAGGTTTGCACTTGAAATGCTGATGTGTTACTTTCTTGATGACGAATTCAGAAAAGAATATCTTGAATTTGCGGCGCAGGTCAGAAATGATGAATATTACATCAGGATGATGGTTGCGTGGTTTTTCGCAACGGCTCTTACAAAGCAATATAAAGCGACTCTGCCCTACATTGAGCAAAGAAAACTTGAAAAGTGGACACACAACAAGGCGATACAAAAAGCTGTTGAGAGTTTTCGCATAAGCAAGGAACAAAAAGAACATCTTAAAACATTGAAACAAAAAACCATTTAAAACAATTAAAAACGGGACGATGTGAACATCGTCCCGTTTGTTTTTTATTTGGTGAATTATACTATCAAGTGCAACACTTAAATAAAAAGAACAGTTCATACAAATCTCTGGTAAAATAGAGTTACCACACACCATAAACCAGAAAGGAAGATTTGTATGAACTACCACCATCTTACCATAGAAGAGCGCA
>JAZQTF010000003.1:0-5980 GCA_045630445.1 Acutalibacteraceae bacterium | reverse complement strand
GTTTGATCCTCGTTACACTCGGATTTCGACTCCGCTCAGGATGACACGGGCGAAGAAAAAGGGGCGCCCTGTTTCCACAAAATACACTTAATTGTTCCCTCCGTATCCCTCCACCAACGCAAGCGTTGGTCCCCCTCCCTTTAAGGCAAGGGAGGCTGACGGGACTTCGAGTACGTCGCTCCTTTCACCATTTGCCGGTTAACCTTTTTTTGCGTCACGCGACTATCGCGTGGTTTTCGTTATACAAAAATCCCCCGCAACCAAAACGGTTGCAGGGGTTAATTTCACGCGATTGAACGCGTTTTTCAGCCGTATTATTTGCCGTGCTTTTCAATGATTTTTCTGATGAACTTTGCTTTCTGCGCATCATCAAGTCCGCGATAATAAACGAGAAGCATTTTCTCATCTTTTTTAAGTTCACCGATTGTGCCGAACTGCTCACTGTAATCAACATCAGCATCATCTGCAACTCCAAAATCAGCAGGTGGAATATCATTCTCACCCATCAGAGTGCCGACATCTGTGCCGAAAATCTTTGCAAGAGCAATAATGCGCTCCATGCTCGGCTCGTTTCTGCCCTTTTCATAGTAGGTGTAAGTTGTGCGCTCAGCACCGATTGCGTCAGCAACCTGAGCCTGAGTAAGTCCCATTCTTGTTCTCATGAATTTAAGTCTTTCTGCAAACGTCATTTTGTTTTCCTCCTGTTCATCTTGTGCGCATAAGCTCTGTGAGAGTTATGCGATAACCTTTGTACTGATAATCTTCTTCATCAACCTGCGACCTGCACACCGCGTACATATCGCAGATAATACCCATAATGTACTCAAGAAAATACGGATTCTTGACAAGCAACGGCCCTGTTATATGAGTGCCGAATGCGTTATTTTTTCGCACTCCGTCACCGCTTGCACCACATCCGCCAAGTTCAAAACTGAACATCGGATTGTCAAGTCCCGAAACCGTTGAGCAGTTGTTGATAAATCCGACAATTTTCTCATTGATAAAACCGCACGAACAGATTACATCGCCCGTTTTACGCTTTCTGAAATCCTGCACAGTTTCAAAATCAAAAATCTCCGCGCAAGGATATTTCTCACCGTTCCCGTCAGTCACACTTTTGCCAAGAAGTTCATAAGAATTGCCCGTTGCAAGCAGGATTTTTCCACCGCTGACGTACTGTTCAATCTGAGTTTTCATTCCGGCAAAATGAGCCGCGCAACGCTTTTGCTTTGACTCGGTACCGCTGCCCATATAAACAACCGTGTAAGAGTCAAGGTCAATTTCATCACCGATTGTCTTTTTGTCAACAACAACGCTGAAACCATTGTCTTTCAAGCGTTTCTCCAAAATTCTCACGTTGCCCGGTTCACCGTAAAGATTGAGCAGGTCGTAATAAAGATGGAGTATTTTTATTTCTTTATTCACTGCTCTCACCTCACTTCGCTGTCGGGGTGAGCGCTTTCACCCTGCTGAGCAATTTGTCCTTGTCTGAAAAACAAGTTATCACAAAAATCTCATTGTCAGTCGGCTCATAAAGAGCCTTTTTCATATCCTCAAGGTCGGGCGTATATTTAACCCTTTCAGGCTCAATATCCGTCAATGAAAAACGCAGTGCAAGGTCATTTGCGTAAGTGCCGCAAAGATAGATATTCTCCGCCGTTGAATTTTTCAGCATTTCAAAATCAATGTCCCAGAGCCAGCCCGTTTCACCCGTGAAATATTTACGGCTGATTTCATCAACGATGAAAAAGACGTTTGTTTTCTTCTTGCGACGCACAACGTATTCAATACTCTGATTGTATGAAACGGAGTTTTCGTGCTTGCTTGTGAGCAGAACGCCCTTGTTTTCACCCGCTTCAAACTGCACAACACGTCCGTTTTTCATAACAAAATCGGACAGGCACTGCGCAATCACGCTCTCCTCAACACCTGCAAGAGAGCAGACCGCAAAAGCGGCGCAGATGTTGTAAACGTTGTATCTGCCATCAAAAGCAAGAGTCACTTTATGCTCACCGTTTACTGTGAGAGTCTTGTTTTCAAGGTCAAGTTGAGTTACGGAAAAATCACGCTTTGTGTCACCATAACCGCAGTTTTCGCAACGGAAACGGCCGATGTGACCGAAATGATAATATTCATAATTCATCACGCTGTCACAACACGGACAATACTTTCCGTCATTATAAATTCCGCCACATTCATCGGAAGAATACGCGTTTTTATCCATTCCGAAATAAACTGTATCCGCTCTGCCCTTTCCGAAAAGAGAAACAAGCGGGTCATCAGCGTTGAGAATAAGTTTCACATCAGGGCTTATTGCATCAGCGATTGAGCGATAAACCCATTCGGGATGGCCGTTTCTTGTAAGTTGGTCACGGTAAAGATTAACAACCGCAAAATGAGTGGGGGTAAAGTATGAGAAAGTGCGTTTTGCGTAACGCTCATCACTTTCAAGCACAACCGCATCCGCCCTGACTCTGCCGCTCAATGAGCAGTTTCGCAGAAGAAGTGTTGTCACGCCCTCAATCTGATTTGACCCCTCTTTATTCCATGCGACCTTTTTGCCGCTTTGCTCAATAACGTTTGCTATCATTTCAACCGTTGAAGTTTTACCGTTGGAGCCTGTGACAGCAACAACGGTCTGCGGAAGTTTTATCCTACGCAGAATGTCGGGAAAAATTTTCAGCACAACCTTTCCCGGAAGGCTTGTGCCCTTGCCGACAAGTCCGCCCGCAAACGCAAGCAACTTGCACAGCACAACCGCAATCATACATTTCATTTCAAAAACCTCAACATTATTTAATCACAAGGCTCTTGTAGAGTCGGATATATTCGTTTGCAGAACTGCCCCAGCTGTTGTCACAACGCATTGCACGCTCAACAAGATTCTTCCACTCAGCCTTATTCTTGTAAGTAGTGATTGCACGTCTGATTGCACCATACATCTCACCACTGTCATAATTTTTGAACACAAATCCGTTACCCTTACCGTCACCGCAGTCAGAAACAGTGTCTTTGAGTCCGCCCGTCATTCTGACAATCGGCAACGAGCCGTAACGAAGCGCAATCATCTGCGGCAATCCGCAAGGCTCATTCCTTGACGGCATAAGAAACATATCGCTTCCCGCATAAATCTTACGGGCAATGTCAGGCACAAAGCCCGTCCTTATTGCAACTCTGCCACGATGAGCAGTGCTTAAATCCTTGAAAAATCCCTCATACTGCCATTCGCCTGAGCCAAGCACAACAAGTTGAGCATCGGTTTCTTCAAGCAGTTTTTCTGCAATTTCACGCACAAGGTCAAGTCCTTTATGTGTGAGCAGGTTTGTCACCATTCCGATTACGGGACAATTGTCATCAAGGTCAAGCGCCATAAACTTCTGCAGATTTCTCTTGTTGACCGCCTTTGCGGAATGGTTGAGCATTGAGTAATTTTCAAAAATCATCTCATCGGTTTCAGGATTGTAACTTACAGTATCGATGCCGTTGAGAATACCTTTTATCTTGTACTGGTACATATTGAGAATTGATTCAAGACCGCAGCTGTACCAAGGGTCAAGAATCTCCTGAGCATAGGTCGGGCTGACAGTTGTGACCGCATCAGCGGCAACGATTGCGCCTTTCATAAGGTTGACACTGTCCGCAAACTCAACAACACTTGTTGCACTCTCAGGCAAACCAAAAACATCGGAAAGCATACCGAATCCGCATTTGCCCTGATATTGAATATTGTGGATTGTGAAAACGGTTTTGATGTTTTCATAACCCTCTTTCTGCGCGTACATCTCATTGTAGTAAACGGGCACAAGCGATGTTCTCCAGTCATTACAATGGATTACGTCAGGCTTGAATCCGATATGGGGAAGCATTTCAAGCACCGCTCTTGAAAAGAATGCAAAACGCTCCGCGTCATCATTATAACCGTAAAGACCCTTCCGCTTGAAATAGTACGGATTGTCAATAAGGTAATAGATTACTCCGCCGACTTTTGCTTCATAAATTCCGCAATACTGTCTGCGCCACGAAACAGGCACGGATATGCCCGCAACAAATTTAAGACTGTCCTTCATAGCGGCCGGAATGTCCTCATAAAGCGGCAGTGCAACACGGCAACCGACAAGCCTTTTACGAAGTGCCTGCGGCAACGCACCTGCAACATCACCGACACCACCCGTACCGATAAACGGAAGTGCTTCCGAAACAACATATAAAACTTTCATAACTATACTCCTCCGTCAACATCCTCAGGCACAAAAATCCCGACCGCGGATTTCACACACTCAACTGTGGCGGGTAATGCGCCAACTTCTTCGCCGTCAAAATCAAGGGGCAGAGTTTTGCCCTCCTGCGCACAGGAAACTCTGATATTGCTTGTCTGGAAATAGATTACGTTTCCATCGTCCACGTGCTTTGCACGGCGTAACTTTATAAACAGCGGTAACAATCGCACCGCCCTGATTTTCTTGATAATACATACGTCAAGCAATCCGTCATTGACACTTGCAAGCGGGGAAATTCTGCGGAATCCGCCGACGCTTGACGTGTTTGAAATGAGAAAAAGAAAAGTTTCAACTTCCAATTTCTGACCGTCATACTCAAAAATAAGCGTTTCACACTTACGCATTTTTCGGGGCAGACTCTTTGCACCGTTGATGTAATAAGCAAGTTTGCCGAACCGGTTTTTCGTCTTTGCAGATACGGAGTAGGCAACCTCTGACAACGCGCCGCCCGCAACAACATTTGCAAAATACCTGCCCTGACAAAGCCCCATATCAATCCGCCTGACAACCGAGCGCTTAATCATATCACAGAATTCGCCGCAAGTTGTCGGCAATCCGAGATAATTTGCAAAATCATTGACAGTGCCTGCCGCAAGAATTGCAACAGGGATATTACTCCCCGATTTTATCACTCCGTACAAAACTTCATTGACCGTGCCGTCACCACCAACCGCAATCACACAGTCATATCCGGAAAGTGAGCGTGCCTCACGATAAGCGTCGCCCTCGTGCTGAGTTCTGAAAACATCAACGCACTGCGCAACACCATCCGCAACAAGTTTGTCAGCAATCCTGACCGCTGTTTTCTGAACGGTTTTTGTCCCTGCAACGGGGTTTATAATCATCCTTATCCGCAAAACACTCACCACCAATGCCATAAAAGTATGATATGGTCACATTACTATTATATAACTTTACTTAAAAATTTCAATATAAATTTAATTTTCTACCTGATTTTTTAACAATTTTCTTGACATCGCGGGCAAATGGGTGTAACATCTCCTTATCGCTATTGGGACTCAATCCCGATAAGGAGGAAGTATGAGCAATCTGAAAACGGAAAAAGTTGCGGGTGACACATCCGTCACAAGACGCAATACAAGAGCAAAAACGTTGATATTAAAGTGTTTGAAGTCCCTTGACGGTAAGCATATAACCGCCGAGGAATTGTCCGATATGCTTAAAAGCGAAAACACCCCCGTTGCCAAGTCAACCCTGTACAGATTCCTGTCACAACTTGAGCAGGACGGTGTTGTCAAAAAATATTTTTCGGGTGAAAACGCAAGTTCTTGCTACAGTTTTGTTGGCGAAAACAGTAAGTGCAACGAGCATTTTCATCTGTTTTGCAGACAGTGCGGAGAAATCACACATTTTGAAAATCCGATGCTTGAACAGATGATTAAAAAACTTGACAGCACCAATGATTTTTCAATTGATATCCACGATTCTCCGTTTTACGGCACGTGCAAAACTTGTATGAGAAAGGCTCACGGTGAAAAATAATGAAGAAGATTTTATCAATAATTCTGATTATATTTACGCTTGTATCGCTCACCGCTTGCGCAGAAAATACTGACAACGGAAAGATACAAATTATCACATCTTTGTTCCCCCACTACGACTTTGCGCGTCAGATTGTGGGCGACAAAGCGGAAGTAACCCTGCTTCTCCAGCCCGGCACGGAGAGCCACACTTATGACCCG
>JAZQTF010000002.1:0-8428 GCA_045630445.1 Acutalibacteraceae bacterium | reverse complement strand
CTCCCTGATTGCAGCAAGACCCGCTTCAAAACCGCCAACCTGCTGACAACGGATGATTGATACAATAAGAATCACAACGCCAAAAATCATTACGATGCCCTGAATGAAGTCCGCTTTGAGCGCTGCGGCATAACCGCCAAGCACAACCACAACAAGAGCAACAAGCGCGATTACTATCATACACGCGGTTTCGTTCACGTTGAGAAGAACGGAGCAGACACTTGTAAGTCCCTTATACACTGACGCGGAGTACGGAATAAGAAAAACAAAGACAACAACCATACAGAACATTTTCATTGCGGGACTTGAAAAACGCTTTTCAAAGAACTGCGGCATTGACTTGATTTTAAGATTTCTTGTAACTACGCGTGTTCTGTTCGCGAGAATGAGCCACGCAAGAAGCGAGCCGATGATTGCGTTTCCGATACCGGGAAGAACGGACCAAAGACCATACTTCCAGCCCGTGCCACCCGAATAACCGATGAACATTACGGCAGAAAAATATGCCGTACCATAAGATAAGGCGGATGCCCATCCGCCAGCGCTTCTGCCACCTACTGCAAAATCGGTCATACTTTTTGAACGCTTTTTGTTAACCGCACTGATTGCAACGATGAACGCTATATATATTGCAACTGTAATCCAGATTGTTGTCAACGAATTCATTTTGATACCCCTTTGGTCGTTTGCTTTATTGCTTTAAAGTGTTTAAGTGAATTATAACCAAACGCTACCAAAATGTCAAGAGTAAAAACACCAATATTTATATTTTTACAAATTATTGATATATAACTCAAAAAGCAGTATAATCAAAGCATAAACTTTGGGAGGAATGCTTAATGTTATTTATAGAATATCCGAAATGCACAACCTGTCAGAAGGCTAAAAAATGGCTTGACGACAACAATATCCAATACGCTGACAGACATATCAAAGAAAATAATCCGTCATACGATGAACTGAAAGAATGGATTGCAAAGAGCAATCTGCCAATCCGCAGGTTTTTCAACACAAGCGGTTTGCTTTACAAGGCGATGAATCTGAAAGAGAAACTTGAAACGATGAGCGATGACGAACAGATTAAACTGCTTGCAAGCGACGGTATGCTTGTCAAAAGGCCGCTCATCATTTCTGACAAAGCAATCCTTGTTGGTTTCAAGGTCAAGGAATGGGAGGAAAATTTGCTGTGAAAACTCTGCAACAGATAATTGACGAGAGCAGGAAAATTGTATTCTTTGGCGGCGCGGGTGTTTCAACCGAAAGCGGCATCCCCGACTTCCGCTCAGTTGACGGACTTTACAATCAGAAATACGACGTGCCGCCCGAAACAATCCTCAGCCACACTTATTTTGTGCGTCATACGGAAGAATTTTTCCGCTTTTATAAAGATAAAATGATATGCCTTACTGCAAAGCCGAACAAGGCGCACCTGAAACTTGCCGAGCTTGAAGCAAAAGGCAAACTCAAGTCCGTCATCACACAGAATATTGACGGGCTGCATCAGGCGGCAGGAAGCAAAACTGTGTGGGAATTGCACGGCAGTGTCCACCGCAACTACTGCGTAAAGTGCCACAAGAGTTTTGACGCTCAATACATCCTTGACAGTGTGGGCGTCCCCGCCTGTTCGTGCGGCGGCTTGATAAAACCCGATGTTGTGCTTTATGAAGAAGGGCTTGATGATGAAACAGTATCGGGCGCACTGCACGATATTCAGACCGCGGACACGCTCATCATTGCGGGCACATCACTGACTGTTTACCCTGCGGCAGGGATGATAAGATATTTCCGCGGAAATAATCTTGTGCTTATCAACCGCGATGCAACATCAATGGATTCAATCGCAACGCTTGTCATAAGGGATAAAGTCGGCGAGGTTATGGATAAAATTAAAGTGTAAAAAAATAAAACGGACTGTGACAACCACAGTCCGTTGTTTTATTCCGATATATATTTTTCTTTAAGAAGGTTTATAAACTCCGTTGCGTCTTGCTTATCCACTGCAGTATTCCCCCACCAACCATCACTGAATTCATAGTGGGACATTATTTCAAGCACTTTTGGAGTGAACACTTTTTTGATTCTTAAATTTTCAATCAATGCAATCGGAACAACTTCAACACAATAGCGTCCGCCACGGTTGATCCCTAAAACTGCAATTTCACTTTTTGAATTATCGGGCAATCTTTCATCCCATAGCCGTCCACATAAATAAACCTTTGCATTACCTCTGAACGTTGCTGTGCCATATCTTAACACACCATTATCATCAATATGCGTTTCTTTTATATTTCCCGCAACGGCGTATCTCCACATACTTTCCATTCATTTCACTCCTTGCACAATAAACTTATTGAATTTGAATGGTACAACAAAAATCATTCACACCATACATCGACATATTCATCCATAATAGCTGCTTCACCACAAATGCATAAAGACAAACCACTATCCATACAAATCCGTATAGTGTCAAAATAATCTCCACCAGCCGGACGGATATCTCCTTGCGTATTACATTCAAACTCTTCTGAAAACCGATCAATTTTTATATCTATAATTTTCCGATTCTCAACCAATTCTTTTTCTACACCATCTCCAAACTCTTCACCATAATAATCAACAAGCACATCCCTGACATTAAAAAGCAAATCATTATCCACAATCAGTTCTTCTTTTGTGCCGACAATTATCTCAATATCACTGTAAACGAAATATTTTATCACCACACAAAAATCATCAAACTCAAGTATAACCGGTTTTTCCGAGTAAGATATTCTCCCACGAAACGGCCAGTATAATGTATGCAAATATTTCAGCGTAGAGCCAATAATGACATTTCTGTTATCATCAATAAATTTGATTAACGGCTCAGCTTCGGTAAAATGATATTTTTTCATTCTATCACCTCTTGATTATATATTATCACACTATTTGTCCGATAAAAAGGACTTTGACAAGAAACAACACCCTATGGCTTTTGACAGTCATAGGGTGTTTGAATTTTAATTATTCTGCAATAGGTTTCATTGTGGGGAAGATCAAAACGTCGCGGATTGAGTAACTGTTTGTAAGGAGCATTACAAGACGGTCAATGCCCATACCCATACCACCTGTGGGGGGCATACCATACTCGAGAGCCATTACAAAATCGCTGTCCATCATATTCGCTTCATCGTCACCTGCTTCTCTGAGTGCAACCTGACGCTTGAATCTCTCATACTGGTCAATCGGGTCATTAAGCTCAGAGAATGCGTTTGCAAACTCTCTGCCCGTGATGAAGAGTTCAAATCTCTCTGTGAGTTCCGGCTCGGTCGGCTTACGCTTTGCAAGCGGTGAAATCTCAACGGGATAATCTGTGATGAATGTGGGCTGAACGAGGTTTGCTTCAACAAACTCATCAAAGAATTCAGCAAGCACATCGCCCCATGCGGCATCCTTCTTAACCTCAATATTCTTTGCTTTTGCCTCCGCTCTTGCACGCTCGTTATCGCCCTTGAACTCTGCAAAATCAACGCCGCTGTACTTCTTGACAGCGTCAAGCATTGAAATTCTTGCAAACGGAGATTCAAGGTCAACTTCTACGTCACCGTAAGTTACGTGGAGATTACCGCACGCTTCGTTTGCAGCGTTGCGGATAAGATTCTCTGTAATATCCATCATATCGTTGTAATCAACGTATGCCTGATAAAGTTCAATTGTTGTGAACTCGGGATTATGTTTTACGTCCATACCCTCGTTGCGGAACTGTCTGCCGATTTCATAAACCTTCTCCATACCGCCAACGATGAGACGCTTGAGGTAAAGCTCGGGAGCAATTCTCAGATACATATCCATATCAAGAGTGTTGTGATGAGTGATGAACGGACGAGCGGTTGCACCACCTGCGATTGTGTTGAGAATCGGAGTTTCAACCTCAATGAAACCAAGGTTGTCAAGATATCTTCTCATTGATGCGATAACCTTGCTACGCTTGATGAATGTGTCCTTAACTTCGGGATTAACGATAAGGTCAACGTACCTTCTGCGGTAACGTGTGTCAGTATCCTTGAGGCCGTGGAACTTCACGGGAAGCGGAAGAAGTGACTTTGAAATAAGGCGGATTTCCTGCGCATGAACAGAGATTTCTCCCCTTCTTGTGCGGAAAACAAAGCCCTTTACTTCAACAAGGTCACCCAAGTCCCACTTTTTGAACTCAGCAAATGTTTCCTCACCGATGTCGTTAATTCTGACGTAAATCTGAATGTCGCCCGAATTGTCACGAACATTGATGAAGTTAGCCTTACCCATATCACGCCACGCAACGATACGGCCGCAAACGTAAACGGTTTCGTTCTCCATTGTTTCAAACTCATCCCTGATCTGCTTTGCGGTTGCGGTCTGGGTTGCCTTTGTGATGTGGTAAGGATTCTTGCCTGCGTTCTGAAGTTCGATAAGCTTTTCAAGTCTTATCTGTCTTTGCTCGTTTATATTTTCTTCTGTGGTTTCCTCAACCTGAGGTTCAACACCGTTCAAAATCTCTTCTGACATTTTTTCACACTCCTGATAATCTTTCTCAAAAAAAGGGCACAAACTAATCTGCGCCCTTTCTGGAAACTCAAATTACTTTGAAATTGACATAATCTTGAAACTGATGATTCCCATCGGTGCTTCAACGTGGACAGTTTCACCTGTCTTCTTGCCAAGCAACGCCTTACCAACGGGAGATTCGTCAGAAATTCTGCCGTTGTCGGGGTCTGCCTGAGCAAAACCTACGATCTGATAAGTGAGTTTTTCTTTTGTTTCAAGATCCTTGATTGTAACCTTTGAACCAACGAAAACTTTGTCAGTGTTGATGTTTTCTTCGTCAATGATTTTTACATTCTTGAGCATATATTCAATCTCAAGAATTCTTGCTTCCATCTTACCCTGGTCGCTCATTGCCTCATCGTACTCACTGTTCTCGGACAAGTCACCGAATGAACGGGCAACTTTAATCTTCTCAGCGATTTCCTGACGGCCTACCGTTTTTAAATGTTCAAGTTCTCTTTCAAGTTCCTGTAAACCTTTTTCGGTCAAAATAGTTTCTTTATTCATTTCAATCACCATTTCTCCGCACTTAAATTCATACTGCTCTGCGTACGGGACAGATTTAACACATCTTTATATTATATATACCCATTCGCCTTATGTCAAGCAAAACACTATATAATATAGGGATACGGGTCAACCTTTGTGCCATTGATTCGGATTTCAAAATGCAAGTGCGGTCCTGTTGAGTCGCCCGTGCTGCCGACATAGCCGATTACGTCGCCCTGCTTTACAACCGTGCCGACCTTTGTGGCAGTTGAACTCATGTGCGCGTAAAGTGTAACGTAGCCGTTTCCGTGACTGATCATAACGTAGTTGCCAAGACTCCAGTTGTACGTTACAGTGATTACCGTACCCGCTCTTGCGGCGACGATATTTTTACCGTAAATATTATATCCTGCAATATCAATACCGCCGTGAGTTCTGCCCCAACGCGGTCCGAAATGCGAGGAAACGCTGTTGTAATAACCCGGAACAGGCCAGATGAAATCCTTGCTTGTTGTGGGATACTGCGGATCATCGGGGACTAAATCCTTACCCGCTTCAATCTCCTTCTGGATTTCTTCTTCAAGGGCGTCAAGTTCCTTCTGGGTTGCATTGATCTCACCAAGTGCTGAGCCAAGTCCGTTTGTAAGATTTGTTATTGTTTTCTTTGCTTCGGCTTTCTGTACTTCAAAGTCAGCGGTCTTTGCTTCAAGTTCAAGTTTAAGAGTCTCATTCTCCTGCTTCTGTGTTTCAAGCGTTTCTTTTTCGGAGACGAGTTTTGCCTGACTTTCGTCAACCTGACCTTTTTCAATTTCCAGTCTGCTTTCAAGAATGTTGAGTTCATTTATCTCTTCAGTAAGTCTGCTGAGCATTTCTGAATCGTGCCTTGCAATCAAGGACATATAGCCTGAAATTGTAAGATATTCTGAAAAACTTCCTGCTGAAAGAAGAATCTGAATGTCGGAAACCTGACCTTCAATATACATTGAGCGTACTCTTTCCTTAAACAATTCATAAAGTTCTTCAATCTCAACCTTTTTGTCAGCGATTGCCGTCTCATTGTCGGTAATCTGCATCTGAAGGGTTGTTATTTTTTCATTGATTGAATCAATTGAAAGTTCAAGTTCCTTGATGTTTACCGCAAGATCACGCAACTGCTCTTCAAGAATATAAAGTTGCTCATCAATAAGGTCAATCTGATTGTTGAGATAGACAATGTACGCTTCCTTATTTGCGATTGTATTCTGATTGTTAGCGTACTGCTTTTTAAGCGCTTCAAGTTCTTTTTCAAGTTTGTCATACTTTGACTGAAGATCGCTGAGGGTTGATGCGGAGCCGTTATCAACAGCGCCACTGAAAGATAAACTGCAAACGAGCAGCATTGCAACGAGGAATGCTGACACAATCTTTACAAAATTACTTTTTCGCAACTTAACCATTGAACACTTCGCCCCCCTCTTTCTTAAGATACTTGTTAACGGATTTGCCACTCGCAATCACACCGGTTACAACGCCGATTGCAATGAAACTGAGCAGCAACACGCCCCACGACTGTGAGAAGGGAACAAGTTCATTTGTCTGCAAAAATCCGCCGACCGCAAAATAAATCAGGTAAACAAGAACGAGCGACAACGCCGTTGAAATAAACCCGATGAAAATGCCCTCAATGACAAACGGATAACATATAAACCGTTTTGTTGCACCGACACAACGCATAATCTGAATTTCCAGACGTCTGTTGTACATTGTGACACTGACGGTGTTGAACACGATGAAAAATGAAACAACGAACAGGATGACTACTATTCCAAGGCCTACGCCCGTTATAACATTTCTTATATGTTTCAGTTTTGCAACGAATTCATAATTTTCTTTAATTGCTTCAATACTTCGTATCTGTTTGAGTTGCTCCACCGTTGCGTCATTGTTTTCAATATCATCAACTGTGACAATGAATGAATGGGGCAAATCATCCGCGTCGAGAAGGTCATAAGCATCTCTGTACTGCTCCTCAACGTTTGCCTTGATTTCCGCCAAGGCTTCTTCACTTGATTTGAAATAAATATTCTTTATATTTCCAATTGCTATTATCTCGTCCTCAATCTCACTTATACGCTCGTTTGACGTGCCGGACTCGATATAAAGTTGAACTGTGTTCTGGTCTTCAACAAGGTTTAACTGATGATTTATGTTAAGGATAATCATTATACAGCAACCTGTCAAAACCATACACGCCGTGAGAACTCCGACAGAAGCAAAGGTCATAAGTCTGTTTACCCACAGATTTCTGATGCCTTCTTTGTGGAGGTATCTGACACTGCTAAACTTCATACTATTCTCCTTGTGTTATGTTGTTGAATTATTCTTCCGCATTATTGTTGTCCGAAGTGCCAAGAACCGCTTCGAACTGCTCTTTAAGCGCCTGTGCCGGATCATCATCAGATGGCAAATCATCGTCATCATCAGCATCATCAGCATTGTTGCCCGCTTCAATTGTTTCTACGCTTTCATTTATGGAATTGTTGATTGCGTCAACACGATTTGACAACTCAGCAAAAACCTCGCTTGTGTCAAAATCATCAATTATCTCAGGCTCCGGCTCGGGCTCGGGCTCTTTCTCCGCTTTTGCCGCAGCAATCTCCTCGTAATTCTTTTCTTCCGTATATGCGCAATCCGCGGAATCTGTATCAGACTCAATTGTGCCGTTTTTGATAACGACAACACGTTTGTTGAACTGACGCACCAACTCATGCTCATGAGTAACCATAACAACTGTTGTGCCATTCTGGTTAATCTGATTGAGAAGTTCTGTCAATTCATAACTCATCTCGGGGTCAATGTTACCCGTCGGCTCATCGGCAATAATCATCGGCGGATTATTTACAAGCGCTCTTGCAAGTCCGACTCTCTGACGCTCACCGCCTGAAAGTTCGTTGGGGTAACAATCTGCTTTATTCTGCAGGTTGACAAGATGAAGAACGAAACTGACTCTCTTTCTTATCTTTTTCTCGCCGCAGCCTATAATTCTCATCGGGAAAGCAACGTTGTCATAAACGGTCATTTTGGGAATCAATCTGAAATCCTGAAAAACAATGCCCATAGTCCTGCGCATATAGGGGATTTCCTTTTTCTTGATTTTGGTTAAATCATAACCGTTTACGATAACTTTTCCCTCGGTTGTGCTCTCTTCCCTCATTATGAGTTTGAGAAATGTGCTTTTTCCTGCGCCTGACGCGCCAACGATAAACACAAACTCACCCTCGTTAATCTTAAGATTTACGTTGCTGAGCGCTTTTGTGCCATTGTCATAAGTCTTTGAAACATTGACAAACTCAATCAAAAAATACTACTCCCTTTCAAAAATCAAATATTAGTA
>JAZQTF010000001.1:0-2414 GCA_045630445.1 Acutalibacteraceae bacterium | reverse complement strand
AGACGGAGGGAGAGAACGATAAACATAAGTTTTGATTTTGTTAAATTTTCTCTCCCCCAGTCTTTTGCTTCGCAAAATCCAGCCCCCTCGTCTGAGGGAGCCTTTTTCGCTTAACCAAAATCTTATCGTAGGGGCAACCTGTGTGTCATTCCGTTTTTGTTTTCGTCCGTGTCATCCCGAGTGAAGAGTGTAGGGGGTGACGTCATCGACGCCCCGAAGAATTATGCGGAAACTATCGGAAACAACGTAGGGGCGGATATCATCCGCCGTTGAATTTTCCGTAATCTTGGCGGGAGGATAATATCCTCCCCTACGCACTCAATTAAAAAACAAACAGCATAAAGCCTTCCCCTTGAGGGGAAGGTGGCACGCGGACGCGTGACGGATGAGGTGTAAAAACTGGTGCAATTGCTTGTAACAACGTATGTGTGAACTTAGGTCGTTCGTTTGGTTTTACCGTCGCATTGACGGACGGCCAATGGCCGTCCCTACGCACAAAACCAAAATCTTGTTGCAGGGGTGGATATCATCCGCCCGTTGAATTTTCCGCAATCTTTGCGGGAGGATAATATCCTCCCCTACGTATAAATCCAAAATCTTATCGTAGGGGGATATCGTGTGTCGTTCCGTTTTATTACGCAATAATATAAAAACGAAAGACGATAAGCCTCCCTCTGACGAGGGAGGTGGCACGGCATAGCCGTGACGGAGGGAGAGAACACGCGATATTCAATCCTTGTTTATTTTCCCTTGATTTTATTGTTTTTGTTTGCTACAATGTAAACGATTTTTTGTCACATCGGGAAAAGGGTGAGCGGATTATGGAAAATCAGGAAAAAATTCGCCGATTCAAAATCGGTCAACAGAATATCAAGAGTGCGATTGCGACAACGCTTGTTGCACTTGTGTATCTTCTCGTGGGCAGAAACCCGACTTTTGCGTGCATCGGTGCAATCTTCGGCACGGGCACAAGTATGAGCAACTCCCGCCTTAACGGCGGCAACCGTTTCTTTGGCACAATCATCGGCGGCGTGCTTGGTATGGGTCTTTTCCGTTTGTACATTATGATTTATCCTGACGGCAAAACCCGTCCGCTGATGCTGTTGTTTGTGTTTGTGGGCGTGCTGATTCTGATTTTGCTGAGCCGTCTTTTGTGGGTCGGTGCGGTGCAGCCCGGTGGAGTTGTGCTTTGCATCATTCTTTTCAACACCCCTGTTGACACCTATATTTCCTATTCCGTAAACAGAATTATTGACACGGGCATCGGCGTGTTGATTGCGCTTATTGTCAGCTGGCTTCTGCCGCGTGAGAGAATGTATAAAATTCTGCGTGCGTTGCACCTGAAAAAGAAAGAACTGCCCGAAGAATTGCCGCCTGAAAACAGCGGATGTGACAATACAGAAGAATAAACTATCAACCGTGGGAGAAATTGCTGAAAAAATTACTTGCAATTTCTCCCGCTTGTCTGTATAATAACTTTCGGCTTTTGTCGAAAAAAAGAAAAATCAGGAGGAAATGAAAATGTCTAACGAAATCAAACAGAATGCTCACGCAAATCCCGGCCCGTTGGGCTTGCTCGCTTTTGGTATGACAACCGTATTGCTCAACCTTCACAACGCAGGAATTATTGACGGTTTGTCCGTTGTAATCGTTGCAATGGGTGTTGCACTCGGCGGTCTTGCTCAGATTATTGCAGGTATCAGAGAACTTTGTCAGGGCAACACATTCGGCGGCACAGCGTTTACTGCTTACGGTCTTTTCTGGTGGTCACTCGTACTCATCTGGACAAATCCGTTTGGTGAGGCAGTAAAGAGTGTTGACTCTTTCTCTCTCGCTTGGTATTTGCTCCTCTGGGGTATCTTCACATTGTTTATGTTTATCGGCACATTCAAGCACAACCGTGCAACACAGGTTGTTTTCGGCTCACTCACAGTATTGTTCTTCTTGCTTGCAATCGCTGATTTCACAGGTATCCACACAATCACAACAGTAGCGGGCATTGTCGGCATCTTCTGCGGCCTTTCTGCAATATACAATTCCGTAGGTCAGATTCTCAACGCAGAGTTTGGCAAAACAATCATCCCGCTCGGCTAATCACAAAAGCAAAACCACGGAAACATCCGTTTCCAAGGTTTTTTATTTGGCGTCTTTAGACGTGGAAATAAACTCCCAGTTCTACTGGGGGAAGACAAAAAAGCTGAGCAAAATAAATGCCTACCCTTGTCAGGGGAGGTGGGTGCGGGAACGCCCCAGACGGAGGGGTAGTCAACGTTTTCTCTCCCTCAGTCTTTTTGCTACGCAAAAATCCAGCTCCCTCGTCAGAGGGAGCCGATAGAACCGAACTTCTACCCGTTTACGGGTTGCAGTGCGTGTGATGCGATAATAATGTTTCGGTACCCCTTACAGGGGTTAAG